>JAIVTZ010000343.1:0-4878 GCA_049188105.1 Deltaproteobacteria bacterium
TGTTTCAACGCCAGGCCAGTAAATCGCAGCCTCCGCGGAAGACAGCCGGTGAGATTTGCGGGCCGAAGGAGGGTGGGTGGAAATTTCGAATTTCGAATTTCGAATTTCGAATTTATCGGCGCGGTGGAGAGCCACCAGGGGCCTGAAGTTGTATTGCCCACGCTCGGGCGCGCCCACCGGAGGACGTGGATGTTTCGGGTTCTGGAACTCTTCGGCCCAATCGCGGGCAACAGGCTCAAGCCACTTGGTCGTTCCCCGCGCCGCAAATTCGAAATTCGAAATTCGAAATTTCGACCCGCTTACTCCCAGTGTGGTGAATTTCCCCAGGTGCCGGAGAGCCCTCGGTTTCTTTGGTCATTGTGGTGGCGGGCCCTGAAGGACCCGCCTGCGAAACAGCGACATCAGATCGCAGTCTGCCGCCCCTTCAGGGCTGGACGGTTGTTGTCGTTCAATTCCTGGGGCTGACGCCCCAGGCTATGAATCTGTCGCGCCTTCGGCGCTTAGAGCCCGCGTTAATACCGCGAGAAAAAGAGCAGGGAAGCAAAGGAATAGGGGTTGGGCGGGTGGGAATTGAGAATTGAGAATTGAGAATTGAGAACTGGAACCGGGTGGGTGGGCGTCATTCCGAATTCCGAATTCCGAATTCCGAATTCCGCATTCGTTTTCTCATCACCACCGCGTCCTCCCCATTCTGGTAGTACCCGGCGCCGATACCGGCGTGGTCATACTCGAGCACCTCGTACATTTTGATCGCCGCCCCGTTGCTCGACCGGACCTCCAAGGTCAGCGACTCACCACCCATCTCCACGGCATGGTTCTCCGCCAGCACCATCAGCCGTCTCGCGAGGCCGCATCGCCTGAATTGCGCCATCGTAGCTACCTTGAGCACGTGCAGATCGAGGTACTGCCAGGTGCAGAAGAGATAGGCGACCATGCGGCCCGCGGGATCGACGAGAAGGCGATTGAACCGCCCGTCGGCCAGGATCTCGGACATGAAGAACTGAGGCGGCCAGGGGTCCGAGAAACACTCGAGCTCGGCCTCGGCCAGCGCCCGCGCATCACCAAGCTGCGGTGGACGAACCGATATCCTGTCCAACATTTCAGGAACCGTGGTCACGCTGGTGGATCGGTGGGCCCTCCACGTAGAGCGGCTCCGGGGGATCCGCCGTGACACCCAACGCGACCAGGCGCAGGAGCGCCTCGGCCGAGCTCCGAGCAGTGGGGGCCCGTTCGACCCCACCAAGATCGAGGGCCTCAGCCGCGACCCACGGCCCGCGTTCGGCGGCGCGGTCCACGGCAACAATCTCGATTTCGCCGAGCGCATGGGGCGGCCGCTCCTCCACGATCTCGTAGCTGCGAGCGTAAACCTCCCCTCGGCGCCCCGGTTGGGCGCTCCAGACAATGTCCAATTCCCCGCATCGGGCAGCCAACATCAGGAGTGAGTCGTACGCCAGGCATTGGGCGCCGGTCGCTGCCGCCAATCCGGCGGCGGTCGCCAACCCGGACCGGATGCCGGTGAACGAACCCGGACCGCGGGAGACCACGATCGTGCTGACATCGTCGGGGGAGAGGCCGGCGTCCTCAATCAGCAGATCTGCGGCCGCCAGGACGAGGGTCGAGCGCGGCGCCACGCCGCCCAGGCGAACCAGGGACGTGACGCGCTGCGTGTTGTGATCGAGCGCCACCTCGAGCTGCGGTCCGCAGGTCACCAGGGACAGGCAGATTCCCCTCCCCATCGATTCGGGCACGCCCGCGCGGTCCTCGTTCACCGGGATTCACCCGGCGGCGCGTGTTTCACAGTCCCGGGAACCAGCTCCAGTCGGGCCACGGCCGATGCCTCGACCGCCTCACGGCTGAACGCAAAGCGTCGCCCCCCGACCTCCAGCCATGTTTGGATCTGGTCCGAGTAGTGGGACGACCAGGGCCTGCCGCTCTCACCCACCGGTAGCACGAGGACCGTCTCATCCCAGTTGCCGACATCGGCGACGAAGCGCATGGCGGGTATGGTGGTGACTTCGAACGGGCGTCCCCCGCTCCAGTGCATGGCGTTAATCGTCACGTTGTCGCCCGCGACCGGGAAGGGCCCTCGGCTCCATGAACCGCCCATCAATCGGCCGACCCACGGTATCCACGCCAGAGGGTGTTCAAAAACCACCTGATGGACCTCTCCCCATTGCTCCCCATGGTGGAGCTCGTCGAGCCGATCGAGGACCCGATCCAATATCAGACGTCTATTTTCAGCCTCGGCGGTCCTGACATCGTCCCACCACCTCTCGTCGAGCCCTCCCGCCAGCAGGAGGAGCACCTCCTCGGGCCCGATCGGTGTTTGTGAAAGGCCGTCGCGAGCCGCGTCGTCCGCACCAATCGCCTGTCCGAGCTCCATCAACAGCCTGGAAAAGAGGAGAGCCGCGCTGGAATCGACATCCATCCTCGCATCCCACGCCATCAGCTCCTCGGCCGTCACGCCGCCCAGCGCCTCGAGATCAGGACGAAGCAGCTTGAGCAACGCGATCGCGCGACCCGACACCACGTCTCCCTGCAGCTCGACACATGAATCGACCGTCCAATCGGTCCGGGCGATAAGGGCCGATCGGATGCGCCGGTACCGCCACGGGGGCGCAAAGTCGGCCGGCAAGCGGCCGCGCTCGGGGTAGTCGCCCTCTCCGAAGACATCGTGGTTTGCCGAGGCCAGAAACCCATCGGGCGGATCCAGCCGGCGCGGGTTGGCCGACATCGGTCGAAAACCTGCCCACGCCCAGCGCGAGTCCGCACCCGGCGCCGGAAGGCGGCCCGCACCCCTTGCCCGTTCAGGCGCACGGCCCACCACCTGATGGAGGATGTGCCCATCGGTGTCGGCCGCCAACAAATTCATGGTGGGACCGATCACGTGCTCCCAGGCCGCGGCGGCCTCCTCGACCGTGTTCGCTCGGTCGGTTCTCAGAATTGCCGGCAAAAAGCTCGGCCCGTGCAGACCCGTCCAGGCGAGCGCAATCGACTCGTCGCGCTGCTCGCGTACAAGGGGTCCGTGCACCGAAAGGCGGATCTTGAGCAGCACCGGAGCCGGCTGCCACCGCACCTCGATGTTCTCGGTGACGGTCCGTAACGGCTGCCAACGACCGTCCACGAGCTCACGGGTGCCGGAGTCGTCGAGGGTGAGGAGGAAGAGGTCTTGATCATCGAGCAGCGAGAGGGTCAGTCCCCACGCAACGCCTTCGGTATGGCCCATGACGACTCCGGGAAATCCCGCGATCGATGCGCCGGCGACGTGGGTATGGGGCCCGCTCAGGTGAATGGCGTAGAAGGTCCCGGGCATCTGGACGCCGAGATGAGCATCATTGGCGAGCAGCGGCCGCCCGGAGACACAGCGCTCCGGCGCCAGAGCCCAACAGTTTGAGCCGATACCGCCCATCGGCGCCGTGATCGGCTCGTGGTCGCGAAAGGGATGTTTGACGCCGTCTCCCGGCGGGATCCAGGCACGCGCCTGGCGCGGGGTCCATCCCCAGAGCTCAACGGCCCGATCCCTTCCAAGGCGGGCCAGCTCCAACCCCCGTTGCAGCTCCTCCCCCATCGCCCAGCTGAGATCGAGCTGCATCAGGACGCCGATGGCCAGCGAATCCTCGATCCGCCACGGTTCCGGTTCGACACCCAGAAGCCAGATTTCGGGCGCTATCCACCTCCCAAACCTGGAGAGGGTGGAGTTCACGCCCGCCGCGTAGGTCTCCAGCTCCCGTCGCTCGCCTGCAGTCAGCATCGCGGCCTGGCGACGGGCGGACGCAGAGATACGCAGCATCCTCATCTTCCGGTCACTGTCGAGAGCCGCCTCTCCGAAAACCTCGGCCAGACGGCCGGCCGCCAACCGCCGCGCAATCTCCATTTGAAAGAACCGATCGCGGGCGTGAAGATAACCCTGGGAGAACCACAGGGCAGTCTCACTGCCGGTCGTCACGTGGGGGATGCCCCTCCCATCGAGCAGAATCTCGACCCGAGCCGGGCAGCCCGGCACGATGTCGACAAATGAACCGCGTTCAGGAAGGCGGCTCGCCGCCGCACGCACCCTGAGGTGAGCCAGCCCGAGAACACCGACCACCAACAGAGCCACCACGCACGCGAGCATCAGGAACCAGACACGACGGATCATGGGTGCAAAAACCTCCGTGGGGGTATTCTAACCCCGCGAAATTTCGAATTTCGAATTTCGAATTTTCGGAAACGCCTCGGGAAACGGCCCGCGTTCACCGGAGGTGCCTGGCATCCCGGGCGCGTTCATTGGAGGTGCCTGGCATCCCGACATGACGTTGTCCTCAACGTCATGTCGGCGTGCCTGGCATCCTCTCGGGAAGCGCTCTGAAAGATTGGGCGCCTCGCCGCCGGAAGCGCGTTGCCGGAAACCGGGCACGGAGACGGAGACGGACACGGGGCCATGTAGACTGTGGCGTCCGAAAACGCTGCTGAGGAGTTGGCATGGAGCACGAACCAGGCGGAACGATCGTCGGTCTGCCCGAGAACGCGCGACGCCCGCTGGAGCCCGGCGAGACCTACGTGCCCGTGGTCCCGGACGAGACTGGGATCTACGAAGTGACCACTCGTTCGGTCACGATGGGATTGCTCTTTTGCGCGATTTTTGCGATGGCGGCGGCCTTCCTGGCCCTTCGCGTTGGTCAAGGAATCGAGGCCGCGATTCCGATCTCGATCCTTGCCATCGGGATGGCGCCTCTCTTCGCCCGCAAGACCACGCTGCTCGAAAACGTCATTGTCCAATCCATCGGCGCGAACTCGTCGCACGTGGTGTCCGGTGCCGTCTTCACCATCCCAGCGCTCTACATGCTGGCGGCGGAGCCGGGCTCCGGGGTCATGGAGCCGACAATTCTCCAGGTGATC
>JAIVTZ010000344.1:0-4869 GCA_049188105.1 Deltaproteobacteria bacterium
CCTCGGTGTAGCGGAGAAACTTGACCCCGGTGCTGCCGGCCTCGTCGAAGTAGGAAAAGGCCGCCAGGTAAACCAGCATATGGTCCGGCTCGTCGGGAATCAGGATGCGGACGTCGACCCCTCGGAGACCGGCCAGCTGGAGGGCAGCCATCACCGCCTCGTCGGGCACGAAGTAGGGGCTCGCGATCCAGATCCTCTCTTGCGCGGAGTTGATAGCGTGGACGAACATGAGGCCGGCGGTCTCCAGCTCGTCGGCCGGGCCCGACGGGATGATCAGCACGTCGACACCGTCCTCGTCGATGTGCTGTGGGGTCCAGTCGAACTCGGGGATCGAATCCGTCGCCCAGTGCCAGTCCTCGAAGAAGGACAGCTGCGCCGCCATAGCGGCCGGGCCCTCGATCTTGATGTGGGTGTCACGCCAGGCCCCCAATGGGCCCTTGCCGAGGTACTCGTCGCCCACGTTGTGGCCGCCGATCCACGCTGTGTGGCCGTCGGCAACGACGATCTTGCGGTGGTTACGGAAGTTGATCTGGAAGTGATTGCGCGGCCCTTTGCGAGAGTGAAAGTCGAACGCCTCGACGCCGGCCTCGCGGAGCTCCTCGATGTAACGTCCGGGGAGCTTGTAGCTGCCGACCTCGTCGTAAAGGAAGAAGACCCGGACGCCCTCCTGGGCCTTGGCGATGAGCCGTGTCTTGAGCTCGCGGCCGAGATCATCGTCCTTGACAATATAGAACTGAACCAACACGTAATCCTCAGCCGCCTCGATACCGTCGAAGATACTGGCGAAGGTCGCATCGCCGTCAATCAACAGCTCCACCGTGTTGCCCCGCAGGGCTGGCATCTCGGCCAGCAGCTCGGCGGCGCGCGTGGCGCCGGTTCTCACCGCTGTCGATCGAAGCTCGACAACTTCCGCCGATGCGGTCTGAACGATGTCCTGGATATCGAGATCACCAGTCTGACGCGCCGTGACGTAGCCCCGGAACGTGCTGCGACCGAAGACCCAGTACGCCGGCACCGCGACATAGGGAAAGGTATTGAGCGACACCACCCAGGCGATGGCGCCCTGCGAGGTGCGGGTGCTCATCACGGCGTGGATCGAGGAGAGGAACCCGAGTACGTGAAACACGATGAGCGCGACGGTGATGATCATTCTCTTTTTGACCTTCTTGTTCACGACTATTCCTTGAACCGGAAGGATACAGGTTTCGAGAGAGGGATAGGGAGTCCGGTCTTCGTCCATCCAATTCGATCAGGTCGGATGAACGTCCCAACTTCCTGTCGACGAGACTCCTACCGGCACAGCTACTTCGGGAACAGGAGCTGGATCTGGAAGCGCCACTGCCATAGGAAGACGGTTGCCAGCCCGGCCGCCCGGTCGAAGATCAGGGTCACCGACTCGGCCCGCACGGTGGCAAAGAGAGCTTTCAGCCCGGCCTTCATATGTGTCATTCATGTGAGTGGGACTCCGTTCTTCCTCGAGGTGTTTGGGGTCATTTGTCCCACAACGTGAACCGGTATGTGGCGCGGATGAAGAGATCCCACTGGGTACGCCTCCGGGCCGTGCCCACCTGCTGATCCAGCTCCGTCCGGCGCCGGATGCGGGTTTCGAGAAGTGGAATTTTCCAAGTCAACCACTGCCACCGAATCTCGATGAGTTCGTGGTTGGGTCGGTACTGCGGCGAAATCAGCCAGCCGGCGCCGGTGCGGGCGTAGTTGAGGCCGATGTTGTGGCCGGGGGCGAACTCCATGGCGCTGATCACCACGTTCCAGGCGAAGCCGTTGACATCGCCGGAGCCAGCCAGGCTCTTCGCTTCGTACGTGGGGGTTTCAGGCGCGTAGCCCAGCTCGATGCCGGCGCGCAACCGCAGGCCTTCCTTCTCGGGCGGCCAGACAATCATCAGACGCCCGACAAAACCCCAGTAGTCCGTCCGGCGTCCATCGGGGTCACCCTCCTTGAGCAGCGAAGACGGCAGATACGAGACGTCGAAGGCCCGTTGCACGAGCACACCCCGCTGCTCGGTGTTCTCGAAGCCGACAAAGTAGGTGTAGCGCGCCCCGTCGTCGTCGAAGTCCAGCAAATTCCGGCGCACGCCACTGGGGCCAGAGCGGGGATTGACCTGCAGGACGAAGCTCGACGTCCATCCCCCTGTGTGAAAGGTGGCCTGGATCCCGTCGGTGAAGTTGACCCGCCAGTTATGGCTGTTGTTGCGGTCGAGGCTCTTGGCGTAGACGCCCCCCAGCAGTTGGAACCGGGTCTGCAAACGGCCGACCGCGAGACTGAATCGCTCCTTTCGCTGCCAGAGGAGATAGAGCTGATCGAAGGTGAAGGTGCCGGTCTCGAGCTCGGAGTTGTCCAGGTTGTTGCCGGGGAGGAGGAAGTTGGGGTTGAAGTTGCCGACGAACCCGGTTCCGGCTATCCGCGTACCGACGCTCAGGTTTTTGGCCACCCCAAAGCCCGCGCCGATACGGGCCCGAATTCCCGGAGCGGCGTCAAACTCGGTCGTGCCGTCACGCGACCGCTCGTAGAGGGCATCGAAGATCGGTCGCGCGTCTCCGGAGATCTTCCAGGCTCTCAGGCCAACCGCTTCGTCTACGGTGGTCTTCGTCTCCACGTCGAGGGTATCGTCACCGTTTTCATCCCAGTCGGCCTGCTCCGACAAAGCTAGCGCAGCGGCCTCGGCAGCCAGCCGTTCCTCCTCCTCGCGTTTCGCCCATCCCTCCGCCCCCCGCCGTGCCCGTTCCTCGGCCTCTTGCAGCGCGAGCAGCTCGGCCGCCCGCTGTTTCTCGAGCTCGGCCGCGCGGCGCCGCGCCTCCTCTTCCCTCTTCCTCGCCGCGGCGAGCCGCTCCTGTTCCGCGATCCTCTCCCGTTCGAGGCGGGCCTCTTCTTCGGTGCGAAGTCGCTGCTCCTCTTCGCGTTCAGCGATCGCCGTAAGGCGTTGCTGCTCGGCGCGGTTGACCTCTTCGCGCATCGCCTCGACATGCGTGTCCAACGCCTGCCGCGCCTCTTCCTGACGAGCCCGTCGCTCCTGCCGCGCCTGATCCTCCGCCTGCGCCTGTTCCTCTGCCCGGCTTTCCTTGCCGACGGCCCGATTCACCGCGTCCCTCACCGGGCGCGGGGCATCCGGCCGCCGCCACTGGAAAACCGCAATCAGGACAACCACGACCACAATCGCGATGGCTCCCGCGACCACCTTGCGGTTGCGCGGCGGTTTCATCCCGGGGTCAGAGTTCATCTTGCAGGTTCGAGCAGAGCGACGACCTCGGTGTGACCGTTCTGGCGCGCGAAGCTCAAGGCGGTGTCGCCGTCCTTGTCCACGAGATCCACGTCGGCTCCGGCGGCCAGGAGGAGGCGCACGACGCTCACAAGGCCCTCGGCTGCAGCTGTCATCAAAGGCGTGAAGCCTTCCAACGTCCCCTGTATGTTGATCTCGGCTCCCTCATTCACGAGCAGCGCCACAGTCTCTGCAAATGGCCCACTCGAGGCGTACATCAACGCGGTCCGGCCCGCGCTGTCCCTGGCATCGATCTCAGTGCCCGCTTTCACAAGATGTCCCACCACCGCGGTGTGGCCGTTGAACGCAGCGAACATCAGCGCAGAGCGTTTCTCGGCATCGGTCGCGTTGACGGATGTTCCTTCCGACGCCAGACGCTCGACCTCCTCCAGCTTCCCGAGGTATGCGGCCTCCATGAGGGCCTGCTCCTCCGGGGTCAGTTGCACCGGCGTCTGGGCCGCGAGCGGCGGCACCAAGAGGCTCCAGATCAGCAACATCGAAATCGGTGTGAATTTCATAGGCCAACCACCGAATTATCTCAGATACTCCGGTCTCCCTCTATTTCGCTGGAGCGAGATCTTTGCCCTCCTCTCGCGGCCATGTTATCAATCCGCCTCGAGCTCGATCACCTCTTCGCCGTCGGGGTTGTCAACGACCTCGTAGAAGGACGTCCCGTTTTCATCTTCGACCTGCTCGAAAAACACCATGTCGAACTGGTAGAGATTGTCGGCGATTTCTATCGCACCTGGCGGAAGCTGGTCGACCGCGGCACCGATCTCCTGATCACCGTTCACGAAACCGGTCTGGCCGTTCTCCTCGTACTCGACATAGCCTCCGCCTTCTCTCTCCTTGTAGGACGACCACTCGGCGTAAGAATAGGTCTGGCCCTCGACCTCGATCTTCTCCGCACCCTCGGGCAGCACATCGATCTCGTGGTCAACCGGGGCCGACATCAGGACGTATCCCTCGTCGCCCTCGTAGAGCACGGTTCGGAACCGGGGGTAGATGCGGATGAATGTCGACCTGCCCACGACGATGGTCACCTGCGGACCAGGCATGGCCACAAAGAACGCTGGGGAGATGAACACGCGCCGCACCCAGAGGGACCGGTACCAGCGGCGATGATGCCAGAAGAGGTGGTGCCGCTACACGCTCCGCCGAAAGGTCCGCGACCGGCTGACCCTGCAGGCGCGGTGCCGGCCCTGAGTGCTCGGGCGACTTTGAGTGTTCTGGCGAGATCGTCTGGCCAGCCACCCGTTCAAAACATCAATACCCTGGTGCCTGACACCTTTACGCGGTTCCCCATCCTGCGTCATCCCGAGGCGATCGTCGTCGGACCGGAATCCCGCAGCTCGTGTCCGGTGCGGATGGTCCGAAATCGGCTGACCCTGGAGTCGGCCAACGTCTCGGGCCTCTACCCCATGGGCGAGGGCGCCGGCCACGCCGGTGGAATCATGTCGGCGGCCATCGACGGGATGCGCTGCGCCGAGGCGCTCATCCGGCGGCTCGAAGACTCCTGACCTGCACTTCTCACACGGATTTCCGGCACCGATCCGTGCGAAACGGTTGACAGACTGAAGGCTCAGCCGCACGTTGT
>JAIVTZ010000345.1:0-4868 GCA_049188105.1 Deltaproteobacteria bacterium
CCCCTCTGACGATATTTGGGCCAGAGGCATCCACTCGCAACAATCCTCCGTGCTCCCAAAATCGTCAGAGACGGCACGTCCGGTCAGCATTCGCAACGGCGCCACGCCGACTGGGGGCTCCGGGAGGAGAATGCAGCTTGGGGACGTCAAATTCGAAATTCGAAATTCGAAATTCGAAATCCATGCGGGTTGGAAGATCGCCCGAACACGCCAATATGGCAGAGCCTTTCAAAAAATCCATTGTTTCCATACGGGAACGTTGGCAGGGTTTTTGCTGTTGCATATCCTGATAGATGCCGTTGTGTCCTGAACACACCGGTCTTCGGAGGTTTACGAAAATGAAAACTGATACACAGAAGGTCTTCTCACTCGCGGCGGTGGTCGTCGCGGCGATCCTCTTCGGCATGCTGCTCTCGGGGGGTCTCGACATCACCAAGCGGGTCGATGCCGACCGCCCGGACCCGGTGCCGGTGGCCGCCGCGGGCGGTATGGTGCTGCCCGATTTTGCAGCCCTCGCCGATCACGTCGTGCCGTCGGTGGTCTCGGTGTACTCCGCCGACGTTCAGGAGCCGTCCGAACGCCGGCAACAGATGCCCAACGACCCGTTCCACTTCTTCTTCGGTCCACGCGACAACGGCAGTGAACGGCAGCAGCCGCGGGTTCAGCGATCCTCGGGTTCGGGTTTCTTCATCACGGCGTCGGGTGAGATTCTCACCAACAACCACGTGATCGAGGATGCCGACCAGATTCGGGTACGCCTCGCCGACGAAGAAACCGAGTACCGGGTGGAGGTCGTGGGCACCGATCCCGCCACCGACATCGCGCTGCTCCGAATCGTGAAACCGGACCGTGATTTTTCGCACCTCAATCTCGGCGACTCGGCCGCTGTTCGCGTCGGTGAGTGGGTGATGGCCACCGGCAATCCGCTCAACATGGAGCACACCGTCACGGTCGGCGTGGTTTCGGCCAAGGGCAGGTCGCTCGGGCTTTCTCCGGAGTCGCAGTCATTCGAGAACTTCATCCAGACCGATGCCGCGATCAACTTCGGCAACTCCGGCGGCCCGCTGGTGGATCTCAACGGCAATGTCATTGGGATCAACACGGCCATCAACGCTGCCGGCCAGAACATCGGGTTCGCCATTCCAATCGATGTTGCGCGCCGAATCCTGCCGCAGCTGCGCGAGAGCGGCCGGGTCGTGCGCGGCTACCTCGGCGTTTCCATCAACAATCTGAACCGCACGGAAGCCGAGGCCTTCGGGCTCTCTGGCACCGACGGCGCATTGATCGAGCAGGTGGTCCCCGGGCATGCGGCGGAAAAGGCGGGCATGCTCCACGGCGACATCATCATCTCGGTCGATGGGCAGAGTATCTCTGATACCCGCGAGCTCATCGACACCATCTCCGCCATGCCGCCCGGCACGAAGGTCGGGCTCGGAGTCATCCGTGACGGCAAGTCGCGCGATATTACCGTGACTCTCGAGGAGAGGGACCTGCAGGAATCAACCGCTGATCCATCCAGAGAAACCGGTGACGAGGGCGATGTCTTCGAGCGGGTCGGTGTGACCGTCACCGAGCTCGGCCCGAGGGCACGTCAGAGCTTCCGCATCGGATCGGAGATCGAAGGCGTGGTCGTGACCCGCGTACGTCCTTTGTCGCCGGCGGGCGAGGAGGGGGTGCAGCCGGGCTACGTGATCACCGAGGCCAACGGTGCGGCCGTCAGCAGTCCCGCCGAGCTGCGAGCGGCGACGGAGAAGGTCGAGGCCGGTGGTTACTTGCGGTTGTACGTCCACATTCCGCGCGCCGATCTCTACCGGTTCGTGATTCTGAAGCTCGAGGAATAGAAACCTCAGCGACCTTTCGATGACGGGGCGTGCCGAAAGGCGCGCCCCGTTTGTGTCTCCACTCCGTGCCCGCCCGCCCTCGGAAAGCCACGTCGGGCCGGGCCCGCCGCGACTTTCCGAGAGGTAGGAGTGGAAAATGGCATTCGAAGCTGATTGAAATTTGTCGACGGTACTGTTCACGCCGTGCGTGACGACAACAGTCGGGTTTCTTGTACCGGTGACCTTCTCGGGGCCTGGAGTCAGCGTGGCGGCTTCGCCGCCCATGCCGATTGAGGGCTCCGAGGAGGCTGCCGGAGCCTTTGTGGGGCAGGCGTCCCGCCTGCCGACCGGATGGCTGGGTGGAAAATTCGAAATTCGAAATTCGAAATTCGAAATCACGCGGCCTAGTTCGTGCCCTCTGCCGGTCCCTCAGCCGCGCCTGCGGGTGGATCCGGAATCGGTCCAAAGTTCTGCTCGTAGAGCTGAACGTTGTGGCTCAACGCTCGCAGCAGCTGCTTGGCCTGGAACGGGTTCATGATGATGCGGGCCACCACCGGGATATCCTCCCGCCCGGGTACGGTCCGGCCGAAGTCGAGGAGCACCTCCGAGAAGTTGTGGGCGATGCTGACGAAGTTCGAGTACTCGCCGAGGCCGATCTCGGAGCTCAGGGTCAACCGAGGCGCTTTGGGTTTTTGTGTCGTTTCGTCGCTCATGCTGCCTCCCTGCAGGGTACAGGGTACAGGGTACAGGGCACAGGGGTACAGGGCACAGGGGTACAGGGCACAGGGCACAGGGTACACAGGGCACAGGGCACAGGGCGCAGGGCGCAGGGCACAGGGCACAGGGCGCAGGGCACAGGGCACAGGGCGCAGGGCGCAGGGTGCACTTGACACCCCGCCCAGAGTAATTATCGTTCTTGCTGAACCCTGAACCCTGAACCCTGAACCCTGAACCCTGAACCCTGAACCCTGCATCCGGATGTGTGGGCCGCTTCAATCAAAGAGGACAGCTTCCTCGCCATTCTCGGCTACCCGGCGGTCGGCGAGCTCGAGGATGAGGTTCCTCCGTACCCACAACGACTTGAGCTGGGTCTTGGTGAGCCAGGGGCCGAGGTTTTCCTCGAGGTCTTCCTGGGTCAGGGCCCGGAGGGAGGCGAGGACCTTACGTGAAAAGCGCTCCAGGATGGCTTCCTCCCGCAGCTGTTTGTGGTTGCGGAAGGCGCGGGAGGCGTCGACCTTGTAGATTTTCCAGTCCGGGGTGACCATCAGGTTGTTGACGTTGTTGAAGTCGACGTCGTAGATCAGCTGCAGAAAGAGCCGGATGGTACACATCTGGTCGTTCCAGGCCACCATGTCCGGGGGGTGGACCTTCCTCACCTTGAGCCGTTCCCACTCGGTCATCGCACCATCGATCCAAAGCTGGAGAGATCCGACCTGACGGCCGATACGGCGTCGGACGGTCGGAGGCACAATGCCGAGACCGAGGAGCTTGTCGAGCTCGTAGGCGGCGATCTCGTACTCGAAGCTATCGGTGAACTGGAGCTCTCTTTCCCCTCCTCCGAAGGATTTTACCGGCTCAAAATCGTCGATGGTCTTGAATAAGGCGTAATGGACCTGTTCTCCATCGCTTAGCTCCACCTTCATGGGGCGGGTGACCCCCTTGGTCTTGAAGCTCTTGACCGAGACGATCTCCGCGGTGTGGAGAAAAATTTCCGCCTCCTCACCATGGAGGGGGAGGCCCCAGACGGGCGCGGGTTCAGGTTGGGCGGTTTGCTGGGCCGTGACGAGAAACAACACAAAAAATGCGCTCAGCATCGTCGGCCTCCGCTGTTGTTATTCGCTTGATAATACGCACGCATCATAATCCATGTTTCGACTCACTCGGCCTCGATGAGCTGAACGACGCGGCGGGCAGGCGCCCGCAGCTTGTTTTCGGCCACGCGTTGAGCCGACAGGTGGGTGTATTCCACCTTGAACTTGATCGGCTGTGCGAGGGGTCTCCCGCCCTGAACGTCGATGGTCGCCACCGTGACCCTGGCCTGAAATGCGACATCCTGCTGTCCCATGTAAACGAGCGGCCGTTCACCGAGGTACTCGACCCTCACAATCACCGCGTTGCGCGCGTAGGGGCGCAGCAAGCGATGGAACTCGCCCGGTTCGCGGGAGGTGTCACCTGCTAGGAGGTCGGCCACGCCGGGGAGGCTGTACTCGTCGACCAACGGGATGCCCGCATTGGACAACGCCTCCTCCAAAAAGGCCTCGGCCTCGCCGGCAAAGAGCGTCTCGCCGACAGCGATGACAATCGTGCCCGTCGGCGCCGGCATCGGGGGAGGGGGTTGCCGGCTGTTGCCACGCTGTGGGACGTCTCGGGGCCGGTGGATATTGGCGCCGGTGGGTGGCGGGAGCTGATCGCCGCCCGCGCCGGGGTCGGCGATCGGGATCGGTCGCGCGGTGGGTGGCGCCGAGGTCGGCTCGACCGACGGAGCGGCGCCGGCGGCCGCTATTTTTCGGTCTTCTGCGCTCCCAGGTCCTGTGGGAGAGGTTGCCGGGGTGGGATCGGCGGTCTCGACAGGAGCAGCTGTGGCCGTCGAGAGGTCATGATCGATCATGCGTGCCGCGGTTTCGAAGAAACCTGACCGCCACGCGAAGATCCCAGCGATCACTACAGCGGCCAGGCCGAGAACGACGACCAGCGTCGCCACCAGCGCGAGGCTGGTTCCCCGGCGCGCAGTCGGCTCGTCTTCCAGCGGAGAGGTCTCCACTATCAGCGGCTCGGTTCGCGCTGTCGCCGGTGAGGTGTCGAGTGGCGGAGGGGGCGGCGGACCGGGCCGTGACTGGTCGCCGGAAACCGCCCTGGTTGGCCCGGTGTCAAGCTCGGGGTCTGCCGCCGGTGGTGATGAAGTCGCCGGTGGCGATGCGGCGAGACGCTCGACGAGATTGCCGGCGGCCCCGCGTGCCTCGAGATAGGTATCGACTGCACCGATGAGTTCGCCGCAACTCGCGATCCGCAGGTCGCGATCCTTGGCCATCATGCGCGCGACAACTGCCC
>JAIVTZ010000346.1:0-4860 GCA_049188105.1 Deltaproteobacteria bacterium
CGAAATTCGAAATTCGAAATTCGAAATTGTAGACCTCCATGGTGCAACTGGTGAATAATGCGGTCCGGATGGACTACTCCCACACCAATCCCCTCGTTCCGCCCGACGCTGTCAACCGTTGGCTCGCCGCCATCCCTCGGCCCATCGCCGTCACCGGTGGTACGGGTTTTGTGGGCTCGCACCTGGTGGAGACGCTGTGCGCAGCGGGGATCGAGCCCCGCGTGCTGGTCAGAAACCGCGCCCAGCCGCGGTGGATCGACGGTGCGCCGGTGGTGTGGGTCGAGGGCGCCCTCGATGACCTCGGCGCCTTGCGTGGGCTGGTCGCCGAGGCGGGCACGATTCTCCACCTGGCCGGCGTGGTTCGCGCGGGTCGCGAGGCCGATTTCGATCGCGGTAACCGGCAGGGAACGGAGAACGTGCTGCGCGCAATGGCCGATACCGCGCCGACCGCACGACTGGTACATGTGTCCTCGCTGGCGGCAGCCGGCCCGGCGCCCGACGCTTCGGGCATCGGACCCGAGGCCGAGCCGGCGCCGATCTCCTTCTACGGTCGCTCGAAGCTGGCGGCGGAGCTCGAGGTCCGATCCAAATGGGACGACGCGTGGTGGACGATCGTCCGTCCGCCGGCGATCTACGGCCCGCGTGACACCGATGTGCTCGAGTTCTTTCGTATGGCGAGTCGAGGAATTGTCGCTCTTCCGAGTGGTGAGCGCTGGCTGACGGTCGCCTGGGTCGGTGATGTCGTTCGCTCGATCCTTGCCGCTGCGGTCGGAGACCCGAGCAAAATCTATCACCTCGGGGAGCCCGAACCCATGAGGCTCGATGCGCTGATCGCAACCCTGTGCGAGGCCGGCGGGGTGGAGGCGCGGGTTCTGCGGGTTCCGCCGGCGGTCGTGTCCGGTGTCGGAGCGGTCGGCAGCGTCCTCCAGCGGCTCGGTTGGCGCCGCCTCGCGCTGACAGCGGACAAGACCCGCGAGCTGCTCGCTCGCCATTGGGCGGCACAGACGGTGGAATCAATGCAGGCCCTCGGTGTCGACGGCCTGATGCCTTTCGCGGGGGGCGCCGCAACGGCCTGGGCCTGGTATCGGGATCGGGGCTGGCTGCGGTGAGGGGAGTGGGTGCCCGCTCTTCTTACCGGGTTTCGTGACGAGGACGGTGAAGGGTAGTCAGATGTTGGGATTTTCGCGAATCGGGCGACGCAGGCGTAGCAGAGCTACATCGAGGAGCACGATTCGCGAAAAGCACGACAGATGGCTGCCATTCGCCGTCCGCAGTAGACACCCGGTAAGAAGAGCGGGCCGTTCTCCTGCTATGATGACCGCGCTGTGATCTGCTCCCGGTTGGTCGGGCCGCGGCACAAATGAATAGCCTGTTTCGTGGGGGGACATGGACGTTTTCCTGAAGTGCTTTGAATTCGACGATGCGGAGAAGATCCGCAGAATGGGTCTCTACCCGTTCTTTCGCGTGATCGAATCGGGACAAGACCCGGTCGTACGGATGAATGGTCAACGAGTGATCATGCTCGGCTCCAACAACTATCTGGGTCTCACGAATCATCCCGAGATCAAGGCCGCGGCCGCGCGCGCTCTCGAGACTTACGGTACGGGCACCGCGGGATCGCGGTTTCTCAACGGCACCCTCGATATTCACGTCGAGCTCGAGGAGAAGCTCGCCCTCTTTATGCATCGGGAGTCCGCGGTGACATTTCCCACGGGCTTCGGGGTCAATCTGGGGGTGATTTCGGGTCTTATCGGCCGGAAGGACGTTGTGATCCTGGACAACCTCGATCACGCGTGCATTCTTGATGGCGCCCGCCTCTCCTTCGGTCGGGCTCTGAAGTACGCGCACAACGACATGGACGCTCTCGAGGAGCGGCTGCGGAGCGTTGGCGACGACCGTGCGGCGATGATCGTAGTTGACGGCGTCTTCTCCATGGAGGGCGACCTCGCCGATCTCCCGCGAATCGTCGAGCTCAAGAAAAAATTCGGCGTCCGGCTGATGGTTGACGACGCCCACGGGATCGGGGTGATGGGAGAAAACGGACGCGGTACCTCCGAGCACTTCGGGGTTGAAGACGAAACCGACCTGGTGATGGGGACGTTTTCGAAGGCTTTGGCGACGGTGGGTGGTTTTGTGGCCGGCGAGAAGACGGTGATCGACTTCATCAAGCACAATGCGCGGTCCTTGATGTTCTCGGCGGCGCCGGCGCCCGCTTCGGTGGCGTCCGTGATCAAGGCGCTCGAGATCATCGAGCGCGAGCCGGAACGCCGTAGGGACCTGTGGGAGAACACCAATTACATGAAGCGCGAGTTCACCGGGATGGGATACGACACCGGAAATTCGGCGTCCCCGGTGATCCCGCTGCTTGTCGGAGAGGACATGACCGCCTTCAAGATGACCTTCCGTTTGCAGGAGGAGGGGGTCTTCGCCAACCCGGTCGTGTCGCCGGGCGTTCCGCCGGGCCGCGCAATGATGCGAACCTCGTACATGGCGACCCACACCCGCGATCACCTCGACCGTGCTCTCGAAATCTTCCGCAAGGTCGGCCGGGAGATGGGGGTCATCGGGTGAGGGTTAAACCGCTCCGCGGGCGGTCTGATCGAGCCCGGTTCATCGATTTCCCCTGGAAGATATACCGCGGCGATCACAACTGGGTGCCCCCCCTCAAAGCGTCGGTTCGCGAGTTGATCGACGTCGATCGTCACCCCTTCTATGATCAAGGGAAAGCAGCCGAACTGGAGCTCTTCCTCGCGTGGGAGGGCCCGGACGTGGTCGGCCGAGTAGCCGCCATCCACAATCACACTCACAATCGGGTGCACGACGAGAACGTGGTTTTTTTCGGTTTTTTCGAGACGATCGACCGACCGGATGTGGTGAGGTCGCTTCTGGCTGCAGTCGAGAAATGGGCCGCCGATCGCGGGGCGACTGCGGTTCGCGGACCCATGAACCCGTCTACTAATTACGAATGCGGTCTTCTGGTCGAGGGCTTTGCACGGCCACCCGTGCTGATGATGACGTACAACCCGCCGTCGTACTCGCGTTTGATCGAAGGTGCGGGTTACAGCAAGGCCAAGGATCTCCACGCCTATATCTCACCTGTGCACGGGGCGAGTCTTTCGCGTCTCCAGCGTCTCGCGGATCGCACGCGAAAGCGGAACCCGGATCTCGAAACCCGCGGCGCCAATCTCGGCGATTTTGCGCGTGAGGTGGGGCTCGTTCAGGAAATCTACAACTCGGCATGGGAGAAAAACTGGGGCTTCGTGCCGATGTCGGACGCCGAGATCAAGTGGATGGCGAAGGAGCTCAAGCCGCTGGTGCAGCCCGACCTTCTTCGATTCGCCATGTACGACGGGGAACCGGTGGCCTTTCTGCTCACGATCCCGGACTGGAACCCCGTGCTTGCGGATCTTGACGGGTCGCCCTGGCGCCATCCTCTGCGGACCATCCGACACCTCATCAAGAGCAAACCCGAGACCATGGAGGGACTCCGGGTCATCACCCTGGGCGTCAAGGCTGACCATCGAAAACGAGGTATTGAAAGCATCTTGCTCGGAGAGGGTTTGGAGAAGAGCCTGGAGATCGGCTACTCATGGTGCGAGTACTCCTGGATCCTCGAGGACAACGAGCTCACCAAGAGGGCGGTGCGGTTGATGGACGGTGAGCTGTACAAGGTGTATAGGATCTACGAGAAGCAGGTCCAGGGTACAGGGCACAGGGCACAGGGCACAGGGACGTCCCTGAACCCTGAACCCTGAACCCTTTCCTCACTGACACAGCGGCTTCCCGCGTTCGGTTGCGTTGCCCGTGGCCTTGAGGAAGCGTTTGGTCAGGTCGCGCACGATCTTGCGGATTTGACGATCCCCGTTGTTGCCCGGCGGCAGAGGTATTTGGGCTGCGGCGAGCGCCTGGTGACCGCCGCCGAAGCCCCGCCGACCGCCGAGGTTGCGGGCGATATGACCGGCGTTCCGGTCGCGATTGGTGGTTCGCAGGCTGAGGTGGAGCCAGCCGTCGATCACGGCAAGGCACATCGTCCAGTCGACCTCTTCTGCTCGCAGCAACAGGTCGGCCGCCTCCGCCACCATCTCCGGCGAGTCGAGGCGGCCGAGGTAGGAAACGATACGGTTGCCGTAGACCTTTGCCTGGTCAAGGGCGATCCGGAGCTTCGAAAAATAGGCTCGAGGTAGCGGCGCCTGCACGATCCTGCCGAGAGCGCGGGCGTTGGCGGTTGGGTACAGATGGAGGAACGCTTCGAGATCGGCCTTCGTGCTCTCGCGGCCGAGGTCCTGGGTATCGGAACGGATCCCGTAGACCATCGCGGTGGCAAGTGCAGTCGGCACCTCCACCTTGGCGGCTCTGAGGTATTCGTAGAGAATCGTCGATGTCGCACCATACCGACTGCGGATGTCGTGGAATCTGGCGGAGCGCGTTTGCGGGCGGATAGGGTGATGATCGATGACGACGTCAAGTCGGATTTTGGGGTCAAATTTGACGTTTCCGGCGCCGGGTTGAGCATCGACCATCGCCAGCCGGTCGAATCGGTCGAGGTCGAGATCGTCGAGATCGCGAGTTTTGAGACCGAGATAGCGGAGGAGCGCCAGGTTCTCGGCCCGCAACACGGCGCCGGTGTGTCCCACCGAGCAGGCAATACCATGGAGCTCATTGGCAAGTTCTCTCAACCCGGCGGCGGCGGCGATGGCATCAGGATCCGGTGTGTTCTGGACGATGATGAGCATGCTGCGCGCACCGTCGAGAACAGATGACAGCCGTTCCAACCGTACCTTGGGGGTCAGTCGCCGGCCCATTACGATCCTCCCGGGGTTGCGGGAGACGATGTTACTGGTGGAATCACCATTGGCTCCG
>JAIVTZ010000347.1:0-4850 GCA_049188105.1 Deltaproteobacteria bacterium
CTCGACACCCAGCACCCGAAGGACATGCGGCGCGCACGCGCCGCCGCCATCAACATCATCCCCAGCTCGACCGGCGCCGCCAAGGCCATCGGCCTGGTCTACCCGTCCCTCGCGGGCAAGCTGCACGGCGCCGCCATGCGGGTGCCGGTGGCCGACGGGTCGGTCTGCGATCTGATCTTTGTCGCCGGCCGTGAGTCCTCGGTCGAGGAGCTGCAACAGGCCTTCATCACCGCTGCCGCCGGAGAGCTCCAGGGCATCCTGCGCGCCGCCGACGAGGCGTTGGTCTCCACCGACATCATCGGCGAGAGCCACTCGACGGTGGTGGATCTGCCGCTGATCTCGCAGGTTGCAGCGGACTTCTTCCGGGTCGTGGGCTGGTACGACAACGAGAACGCCTACGCTCTGCGCTGCGTCGACTTGATCGAGTACATGGTGGGCCGGGAGAACGCGTGAACCTGCCGGTCCTCGGTGACCTCGAAGATCTCGACGGCGCCCGAGTCCTCACTCGCCTCGATCTCAACGTGCCGGTGGCTGACGGCAAGGTGATGGACGACACCCGGATCGTCGCCGCCCTGCCGACCCTGCGCTGGCTGCTCGAACGGGCCGAGGTCGTGGCCGCGTGCTCCCACCTCGGCAAGGCCAACGGCGTTCCCGACCCGGCGTACTCCCTTGCTCCGGTGGCCGCAGTGCTCGAACAAGCTCTCGGACGAAGGGTGACCTTTGTTCCCGATTGTCTGGATCCAGCCGCCGCCGAGGCCGAGCCGGGCTCGCTTCTTCTGCTCGAGAATCTCCGCTTCCACCCCGGCGAGAAGGCCGACGATCCGGTCTTTGCGGCCGCGCTGGCGGCGCCCTACAGCCACTATGTCAACGACGCTTTCGGCACCGCCCACCGGGCCCACGCCTCGGTGGTGGCGGTTCCGCGTTTGTACGGGCGTGGTCGAAAGGCCGCCGGTTTTCTCATCCAGCGCGAGGTGGAAGCGCTCGCACGGGTCGTTGACGAACCCGAGCAGCCCTTCGTGGCGGTCGTCGGCGGCGCCAAGATATCGACCAAGATCGCGCCGCTCGAAGCTCTGCTCGGACGCGTTGCAAGCCTTCTCATGGGCGGCGGCATGGCCAACACCTTCTTCCTCGCCAAAGGGCTCGAGGTGGGTCGGTCGCTGGTCGAGGAGGAGATGGTGGCAACCGCGCGCGAGGTCCTCGAGCTGGCGGCCGAGAGAGGCATCGACCTCGAGCTGCCGTCGGATGTCGTGGTTGCCGACGCGATCGACAATCCGCAGGTCATCGAGATCGTTTCGGCTCAGGACATCCCCGCCGATTTCATGGTGGTCGACATCGGACCAGAGACCCGCGCTCGCTATGCGGAGGTACTGGCCACGGCGCGGAGTATTTTCTGGAATGGGCCGATGGGCGTCTTCGAGATCCCCGAATTTGCCGCCGGCACCCTGGCCGTGGCTGAGGCGCTGGCGGCGAGTGAGGCCTTTTCGGTTGTTGGCGGCGGTGAGTCGGTGATGGCGATCCGCCGCGCCGGCGTGATCGACGACATCGACCACGTCTCGACCGGCGGCGGCGCGTCGCTCGAGTTCATTACCGGTGAGGCCCTGCCCGCCATCGTCGCCCTGGAGGAGTGATTTCATGCGAAGACCGTTGATCGCCGGTAACTGGAAGATGCACAAGACGGTGGCGGAAACCGGCGCCTTTCTCGAAGAGCTTCTCGCCGAGGATCTTCCACCCAGCGTCGATGTGGTGTGCTGTCCGACCTTCGTGGCCTTGCCGGCGGCAGCCATGATCCTGACCGGTTCCGAAATCGGTCTCGGCGCGCAGAACGTGCACTGGGAGGAATCGGGCGCCTTCACCGCCGAGGTGGCGGCTCAGATGCTGAGGGAGATCGGCGTCGGCTGGGTGATCGTCGGCCACTCCGAGCGGCGGGAGCTGTTCGGCGAGACCGACTCCTCGGCCCTGGCCCGCGCCCGCGCCGCCCAGGCGGTGGGTCTCGAGGTCATCTACTGCATCGGCGAGACCCTGGATGAGCGGGACGGTGGCGACACCTTTGCGGTCCTCGAGCGGCAGACAGCCGCGCTCGGCGCGCTCGATCCCGTCCATCTCGTGCTCGCCTACGAGCCGGTGTGGGCGATCGGCACCGGCCGCACCGCCACAACCGCGCAGGCCCAGGAGGCCCACGCATTCCTTCGATTGCGGGTCGCCAAGCTCTTCGGGGGTGATGCCGCCGAGCGCTTGCGAATCCTGTACGGTGGCAGCCTCAAACCCGCTAACGCCCATGAGCTGCTTCAGTTGGCCGACGTCGACGGTGGTCTCGTCGGTGGCGCAAGCCTTGACGTACGATCGTTTTCCGCTATCATCCGCGCTGCGGCGGACTGCGCCGCCGGAGATAAATCGTGACTGTTCTTCTGGTTATTCTGTATGTCCTTGTATGTCTCTTCCTGGTGATGGTTGTGCTCCTGCAGCAGGGCAAGGGGGCTGACCTCGCCGGCGCCTTCGGCGGCGGCGGCAGCCAGACCTCGTTCGGCCCCCGCGGCGGCACCAACATCATGCACCGCATGACCACCGGAGTGTTCGTGCTCTTTGTGGTCCTGTGTCTGACCCTGGCGATCCTGTCGGGCAAGCAGCGAACCTCGGTGATGGAGGACGTGGCGTCCGGCGCTCCGGTCGAGGCCTCGCAGCCGAAGGAAAACGCGCTCGAGAGGGCCATCGCCGAGGAGGACGCGGGTGATGACATGACGGTCATCCAGCCGGCTTTGGCCGAGGAGGTCGCGGACGAAATCGCCATCGAGAACAAAATCGAAGAAGAAAAAGACGAGAACGCAGAGAAAAACAAAGAAAATCGGTAGTCGATGCCGATTGACAAAATATACGCCGAAGTGGCGGAATTGGTAGACGCGCACGGTTGAGGGCCGTGTGGAGTGATCCGTGCCGGTTCGAGTCCGGCCTTCGGCACCATCTTTTTAGGCCAGGGGAGGAACCCCTGGCCTAAAAAAATGGTCTAAGAGAGGGCGCACAGGGCGGAGCCAGGAAGCGCGCAGCCGGGAGCGTGCCTGGCTCCCGATATGACGATGTCCTCATCGTCATATCGGCGTGCCTGGCTCCTCCCGGCGGCCTCAGCCCCGCGCTTTCACCTTCGCCCAGGTGTCACGCAGGGTCACCGTGCGGTTGAAGACGGGACGCTCCGGGGTCGTGTCGGGATCGGCGCAGAAGTAGCCGAGGCGTTCGAGCTGGACTCGTTGGCCGGGCTCGAGGTTGCCGAGACTCGGCTCGAGCTTGGCGTCATTGATGACCTCGAGCGAGTCCGGGTTGAGGTCATCGAGAAAGTCACCGTCGGCGCCGGGATCCGGGCTCGAAAAGAGCGTGTCATACAGTCGCACCTCGGCGGTCACGGCGTGCGGCGCCGAGACCCAGTGCAGGGTCGCCTTGACCTTGCGCCCGTCGGGGGCATCGCCGCCGCGGGTTTCCGGATCGTAGGTGCAGCGCAGCTCGACGACCTCGCCGTCCGCGTTCTTTATGACCTCGCGGCAGGTGATGAAGTAGGCGTAGCGCAATCGCACCTCACGTCCCGGCGCGAGACGGAAGAACTTCTTCGGTGGGTCCTCCATGAAATCTTCTGATTCGATGAAGAGCTCGCGCGAGAAGGGCACCATGCGGGTGCCCGCTCCGGCATCCTCGGGGTTGTTGACGGCCTCGAGCTCCTCGACCCGATCCTCTGGGAAGTTTTCGATCACCACCTTCAGGGGCCGCAGCACACCCATTCGGCGCTCGGAGGTGCGATTGAGCTCCGAGCGGACGCAGTGCTCGAGAAACGCCAGATCGACCACACTGTCTCGCTTGGCGACGCCGGCCCGCTCGGCGCAATCACGGATGGCCGCGGGCGGGTAGCCGCGCCGCCGCAGACCCGACAGGGTCGGCATTCTGGGATCGTCCCAACCGTCGACATGGCCGCCCTCGACGAGCTTGAGGAGCCGCCTCTTGGAAAGCACCGTGTAGCTCAGATTGAAGCGCGCGAACTCGATCTGGCGCGGCTTCGACGGCACCGGCAGATGCTCCACGAGCCAGTCATAGAGCGGTCGATGGGCCTCGAACTCGAGGGTGCACAGGCTGTGGGTGATGTGCTCGACGGCGTCGGATTGACCGTGCGCGAAATCGTATGTCGGGTAGATGCACCACGCGTCCCCGGTCCGCGGATGCTCGGCATGGAGAATCCGATACAGCACCGGATCCCGGAGATTGATGTTGCCGGCCGCCATGTCGATCTTGGCCCGCAACACCCGGGCGCCGTCGGGATACTCGCCGTTGCGCATCCCCCGGAAAAGCTCGAGGTTTTCGTCGATGCTGCGATTCCGGTACGGGCTCTCCGTGCCGGGCTCGGTCAGGGTTCCGCGATGGGCCCGGATCTCCTCGGCGCTGAGATCATCCACGTAGGCGTCGCCGGCCTTGATCAGATGCTCCGCCCACTCGTAGAGCTGCTCGAAGTTGTCCGAGGCGAAAAAGAGGTTGTCGCCCCAATCAAACCCCAGCCAGCGAACGTCCTCCTCGATCGATCGGATGTACTCCAACTCCTCCTTGACCGGGTTGGTGTCGTCGAAGCGCAGATGGCACCGGCCGCCGAACTCGTCGGCAATTCCGAAGTTGAGGCAGATCGATTTGGCGTGGCCGATATGGAGGTAGCCGTTGGGCTCGGGCGGAAATCGGGTGACGATCGCAGCATGCCTGCCGCTTGCGAGGTCCGAGCGTACGATCTCGCGGATGAAGTCCAACCGCTCGTTGTCGGTGTCGCCGTTGCTGGTCATGCTTTCATCCCCCGCAAGGTCTCGATCGCCCGCCTGAGACGCGAGCGGCACCGC
>JAIVTZ010000348.1:0-4836 GCA_049188105.1 Deltaproteobacteria bacterium
GAACACCGAAGAGATCGCGCATCGCGGGGCTGCGGCCGATAATGTCGCCGAGCGAGTAGCGACCCGCCAGCTCCTTGCGCAGCTGCTCGACCTGGCTGAGGTCGCGGAAGGTCTCCACCCCGCCGACCGGACGCCCCCTGTCGTCCCTGAGCACCACTGTTGAGATGCTGATGGGGATCTTGCGCCCCCTCGTGTCGATGATGACGGCGGCCCGGTTGACCACCGGTTCGCCGGTCTCCAGGGTGTGACGGAGCGCGCACACGCTTTCACAGATGCTGGCGTGAAAGACGTCGCAGCAACGGCCGCCGATCGCCTCGGAGCGGGAGACGCCGGTGATCCGTTCCGCCGCGCTGTTGAAGTACGAGATTCGCCACTCGGAATCGACGGTAAAGACACCCTCGGCCAGGCTGTCCAGGATGGTGCGTCCGATACCCGGTTCGTCAGATTTCATCTCGGGGTGAAGTTAACCACATTCCGGCGGGTGTCCACAACACACCGATGTGCAATACTGGGCGACGGGGAGAGAAGGTGTCTGAGCACCGCGTCGCGTCGCACTCCGAGGAATCGAAAGCCGGGCTCCCGGTACTGAATGGTCGCGAATCCTCGACCCAAGCGACCGTTACGGCCGCGACGAGCCCGTCTCTCGGGCGACTGCTGAGGGCCCGGCGAACGACGCTGGCGGCCTACCTCGGCGCCTCGTTCCTCCTGTCGGCGGCCGTGGTTTTCGCCGCCCGCCATCTCCCCCCGCTCGCGGTCGGCAGCGCTCTCATGGGCGCCCTCCTGGCGGTCGGGCTCGTTCTTTTCGCGCGCAACCGGACGGGCGAGCGGGGGAACCACGAGCCGGTGGCGAACCTCCGCCGCGAGCTCCACCACACCCGGCGCGGCTACGAGCGTCTGTTCACCGCGGTGCCGTGCTTTATCTGCGTCCTCGACCGGGACCACCACATCCTGGAGGCCAACGATCTCTACCGGCGGGAGTTCGGGGCCACCGACCGCTCGCTGTGCTACGAGGTGTGCAAGCACCGCACGTCCAAATGCCCCGACTGCATCGTCGACGCGACCTTTGCTGACGGCCAGTCCCGCTCGAACGAAGAGGTGCTGCTGACGCGCGACGGCAGACGGGTCAACGTCGTCGTCCACACGCGGCCGATCTACGACGATGACGGGGAGATCATCTCGGTGATGGAGGTCTTCACCGACATCACCGAGGTCAAGCGCCTGCAGCGCCAGCTCGCCCTCACCGGTCGCGCGGTGGCCGGCACCGCCCACCGCATCAAGAACATCCTGATGGGCCTCGAGGGCGGGATCTTCATCGTCAGCGACGGCCTCGAGGAGGACGACCGCGAGGCGATCGCCGAAGGCTGGGAGATGGTCGAACGCAACGTGCAGCGGGTGTCCGCGATCGTCAAGGACCTGCTGTACTGCGCCAAGGAGCGAGAACCCGAGTTCGAGGCCGACGTCTGTCCGCAGGAGATCCTCCTCGAAGTCCGCGATCTCTACGCCGACCGCATGGCGGAGGACGACATCGAGATCCGTGCCGAGGTAGGCGAGCCTTTCGACCGCGGCACCTTCGACCCCGAGGGGTTGCACAGCCTGCTCTGCAACCTCGTCGCCAACGCTGTCGATGCCTGCCGCTTCGACCCGGCGGACGACAAGCCCGCCTACGTGGTGACCCTCCGCTGCCGCCAAAACGGCGACGGTGCAACCGTGCTCGAGGTCGAGGACAACGGCGCCGGGATTCCCGACGATCTCAACGCCAAGGTGTTTCAGGACTTCTTCTCCTCCAAGGGAACCGAGGGCACCGGCATCGGGCTGCTGGTCGTGCAAAAGGTGGCGGAGGAGCACGGAGGAACGATCACCTTCGAGTCGCAGCCCGGCGAGGGCACGATCTTCACGGTGACTATTCCCGCACGGGGCCGCGATCTCGCCGCCGACCCGGTCGCCGAGGCGGCCGGCACCGGCGCCTCCGAGGGGCGCGCGGCGCCGAGCGATTAGACCGGGTTAACCAATCAGCTTCTGCACCTTGGCCAGGAAGTCGTCCCTCTCGATCGGCTTCTCCACCAGCTCGTCCGGTTGCGGGAGGTCGCCGAGATCACCAAAGAAATCGTCCAGCCGCGTGAGGCCGGTCAGGACCACGATCGGGATCGAGCGGGTCTTGTCGGAGGTGCGCAAGCCGCGGTAGGCCTTGATGCCGGACTTCTTCGGCATCAGGATGTCGAGCGTGATGAGGTCGGGCTGTTGAGCCTCCGCCAGCCACAAACCCTCCTCGCCGTCGGTCGCGGATTCGGTGTCGTAACCCGCCTTGCGAAACAGGGCCTCGAGGTAGACCCGCATGTCCTTCTCGTCGTCGATGATGAGGATCTTCTTTGTCATGATGTCACTCTCCCCTGCACCGACTACACGTCGGAAGGTTGATCGCCGAGCACGGCGCGCGCCTCGGGCGTGTCGATACGCCGCAAGACCTCGCGGATCGGCTCGCGCAGGTTCTCATGGTCGAGCGCACGGATGATGCAGTCGACGAGGTCCGGGTCCTTGAGGGTCTCGAGCTCGACGGTCGCGCATTCGACCAATCGCGGGTTCGCGCTGCCGAGCGCCGCGCACAGGTACTCGACCGCCAGCCCGCCGGTTTCACCGCCCTTCCCAGCGACCGTGCCGAGGGCGCGGAGGGCCTTCTCGCTGCGGCGGAAGCGACCGATCGCCCGCACACCGTGGAGACCGCCACCGTAGGCCTCGATGAAGGCCTCCACCGCCTTGTCGGTCTTGCGCACCGGTTCGGCCTCCGCGGCCTCGGCGGCCTCCGCCAGATACGACTCGTCCGCGTAGTACTCGACCGCCATCCGGCGTACGGTTGGGCTGTAATCCGGATCCTCGGCGATCGACTCGATGATGCGCCGATCAGAAATGCGCGAAAAGCACATTCCGATGAGCTCGACGTCCTCGGGCGCCTTGAGGAGGTCTGCAACGACCCCCTGGGAAAAGATGCGCTCCACCGCTACAAGGCGGACATCCAACGACTCCGCCTGTCGTACGACCTTCTCGAGGTACAGGTCGTCGTCAAGGCGCGACACCGCAGTCAGCCGAACCCTGGGCGAGTCGTCGCTGCACGCCACCTCGACGAGCAGAGCTGGATCGTCGAGCTTTTCCAGGGCCGCCATTCGGACCTTTGGGTTCGGATGCGTGTGGTCCTTTTTCTCCATGACGCTCATCACAGCCCTCCTTTCTCTCGGGGGCGCGGCCGCTCACCGCGCGGTACTATCCCACCGCGCCGTGGGCGCGCCA
The DNA here is from genome assembly GCA_049188105.1 of Deltaproteobacteria bacterium. Lineage (GTDB taxonomy): Bacteria > Acidobacteriota > Thermoanaerobaculia > Thermoanaerobaculales > Sulfomarinibacteraceae > Sulfomarinibacter. The sequence continues at coordinate 3,280 of JAIVTZ010000348.1, forward strand.
ATCTCGGCGCCCGGTCTGCCGATTTTTCAATCATCACCCTCTCCCAACGCCCGTTCCACGGTCGCCACGAACTCATCCGGGTTGATCGGCTTGTCGAAGACGGCAAACGGATCGCTCACCGCGAGATGGCGCCCGGCAAGGCCGCTGACGACGATGATCGGGATCTCTCGCAGCTCATCGTGCTTCATCAGCCGACGGTAGAAATCCGTGCCGGTCTGATTGGGCATCTGGAGATCGAGAACGATCAGGTCGGGCCGTTCCTGCTCGGCGAGACCGTACGCCTGTCTGCCGTCCTCGGCCGTCACCACGTCGTAGCCGCGTTTCTCGAGAACTGCGGTGAGGAATTTCCTCACATCAACCTCGTCGTCCACAACGAGAATTTTGTGACTCATTGCGTCCTCCGTTCCTGAGAGGTAACTGACATTAGACTATTCCTCACGCTCGCGCTCGGTCAAGAACTTCCAGAATCCAATGAAGCAGACCAAAAACACTCCGACCAGGATGTAGGTGGCGCCCTCTGTGTGGGTCAGGAAGTCGAACAGAGTGTGGTACATCCGCCCCTCCTCAGTGCAATGCCGGATAATCCGGATGCTCGTACATGATCGGCATCCGATGTGCGATCCATCGGAAGACCACCACGGCGAAGGTAATCAGCGACACCGTCACCCAGATCTCGGTCCATGCCGGCACGTAGCGCATCCCGGGGGGCAACTGCCAGTTGAAGGCGATAAAGGTGACGTTGAATCGATTGAGGACGATGCCGAAGACCGTCATCGCCGCCGCCACCCGCGCCAACCCAAGCCTCCGCTCGCGATAGGCTACGGCGAACAGGATGCACGGCGCGACCACGAATCCGATCAGCTCGACGAGGTACCACGCGCCCCATCCGGTTGCGAGCAGACGCCACTCGTTCTCCAGCGACAGCGCCACCACCTTGACCGCGAGGTAGGTCACGAGAACCACCGCCCCACCCTTGGCAAGCCCAAAGTTGATGTCGCGGAACTGGTCGTCCGAGATCTGTACCTGATGGTGAAACGCACGGTGCGAGAACCACCCTTCGACGATGATCATGGAGATGCCGGCGGCAATGGCGGAGATGAAGAACTGGACCGGAATCTGCGATGAGTACCACAAGGGGTGGAGCTTGGTCGGCGTCACCATGAACATGGCGCCGAGGGTCGACTGGTGCATGGTCGACAGGATCAGCCCGAAAATCGTCAGCACGATCGTCAGCTGCGCGACCAACCGGCGCCACCACTTCAGACCGAGCCACTCGAAGACCGCCGGCGTGGTCTCGATGAAGAGCACGGTCAGGTACAGGGCGACGCACAGCGAGACCTCGAAGAGCGGCGACGTCGGCCCCGCCTGCTTGATGAACGGGTATGGGAGACGCCAGGGGCGACCGAGGTCGGCGAGAAGGCCGATGACGACCAGCGAGTAGCCGAGGAACCCGGTCAGGAGCGCCGGCCGCACGACCGGTTGGTACTCCTTCATCCCGAACAGGAAGACGGCCGATGAAATGACGAACCCCCCGGCTGCGAGGGCGACTCCGGCCAT
>JAIVTZ010000349.1:0-4834 GCA_049188105.1 Deltaproteobacteria bacterium
AGCGCTGACAGGTCCGCCCGCTTCTGCTCAGACAGTTGATTGTGGTGGGCAATCGCCTTCTCCAGCCGCTCCAGCAGGGTTGTTACCTCGGGCTGGACTCCGTTCAGATAGGATTCCACCTGCGCCAGGTAATCCGACAGTTGCCGATTTTCCTGCTCCAGTGTGGCGATTCGCTGCGCCGGGTCCGATGCGCCGGGCGCGTCAGAAGGTGGCTTCGGGTCTCGCAGGATAGCCAGTTCCTTTTGAATAGCGTCCAGCCGGGATCGGGTGGTACGGCCTGCGTCCTGCTGTTCCAGAACGGTCTGGTGGACCGAGTCGTAGGCCTTCTGTCGGCCCAACCGGGCTTCAGAGGCTTCCCGGAGGGTTTCATTCCACTGTGTCTCCGCTTTCTGATACGCCTCCTTTTGTTCCTGGAGGATGGATTCCTTTTGCCGGATGCCCTCGGTTACGGTGCCGGATTGCCCGGACAGTGCGGTCAACCGATCCCAGACGGCATCGGACGCGGAAGACGGGATTCCGTTATTCCATGCAGCCTGGCCGACGGCGGTCAGCAGCTCGACTCGTCTCGCCTTGCCTTTCACCAGTTGGCGGCTCAACTTATGCCTGCTCCATTTGCGTTTCCATTCCATGAACGCAGCTCGCATGAATCCACCGGATTCTTTTTCGTTTACCGAATGATGTGATGACGATTGGTTTGACATTACGACTCTCCCCCCAAAGACCAAAACGGTATGCCGACGAGCCAAATAATCTGATTCTCCTTTAACTCTACAGCATGGGTGTCACCATTCTCATCGTCGCATTGTGGCCGGGAGGAACACCCTTGCCGACCCCCGGGTGATGCGTTCACATGGGTGCCGTGTAAACCATTGCTTGATAGAGCGTCACCTCAGACACCTCAGGGTGGAGAATCTGGTAGTGTCGCAACCATGCAACCGCTCGGGCTGCTCGATGCACTGGAGCGTGTGCCGCGGCGTAGCCTCGGCACGTATCCAACCCCACTGGTTCACCTCGAAAACCTGAGTCGCGAGATGGGTCGTGCGGTGTATGTCAAACGCGACGACGCCCTCGGCCCGGTCTGCGGCGGCAACAAGACCCGCAAGCTCGAGTACCTCCTGGCGGACGCCATCGAGGCGGGCGCCACGAAGATCGTCACCGTGGGTGGACCGCAGTCGAACCACGCGCGGTTGACGGCCGCGGCGGCCCGGATGCTCGGGCTCGAGCCCCACCTCCTGCTCTTCGGGAGCAGGCCGAAACGGGCCGTCGGCAACCTCCTGCTCGACCAGCTCGTCGGCGCCGAGCTGCACTTCATCCCTCCGGGGCCGATCGCGTCCGGGGCCTGCACCTTCGAGGAGCTCGATGCGTACGTTCGCAAAGAGGCGTCGAAACGAGTCGGCGATCACTATCACGTGCCGCTCGGAGGCTCGAACGGGCTCGGTTCGGTTGGATTCGTCCGGGCCGCACTCGAGATCGAGGAGCAGGCGAAATCTGCTGGAGTAGAAGATGCGTGGATCGTGGTGGCAACCGGTTCGGGTGGCACACTCGCCGGTCTGCTCGCCGGCCTGCGGCTCATCGGATCTTCGCTGCGGCTCATCGGGATTGATGTCGCGAGCATCTGGAAGAGTTACCCGGAGCTCGTGGCTCGAATTGCCAACGATGCTCTCGAGCTGCTCGGTCTGCCCTCGAGCATGGAGCCGGCCGACGTGTCACTCATCGAGCGCACCTATGTCGGGCGAGGGTACGCGGTGCCGACGAGCGACGGGACGGCCGCGATCAGGCGCCTGGCACGGTCGGAGGGTCTCCTCCTCGATCCCACCTACACCGGCAAAGCATTTGCCGGGCTCCTGGACCTTCACGCGTCGGGGCACTTTGGCGACGAGGAGCCGGTCATCTTCTGGCACACGGGAGGCCTACCCGGTTTGTTCGCCGAACGGCTTTGATAACGCAGCACGGATGCCACGTTCGCCATCGTTACTTGATATTTTGCATTTGAGAGGACGCGATCGGCAGCCATCCGATCACGATGACGGGGACTGTGTTCCGGCACATGTTTGCGTGTATGATTTCCAGGCTGAACCAATCCAAAGAGGTGATTACGATGCGACTTTCATTGATCCTTTTGCTGGCGCTGACCGCATGCCAGCCGAACGCCGGCGAGCAGCCGGACGCCGCCTTTGTTCTGCCCGAAGGTGCCGTGGTGGATCTCAGCCACCCTTATGACGAGGACACCATCTACTGGCCGACGGCGGAGGGCTTCAAGCTCACGGTGGACTTCGAGGGCATGACCGACAAGGACTATTACTACACCGCCAACACCTTCTGCTCGGCCGAGCACGGCGGCACTCACATCGACGCGCCGATCCACTTCGCCGAGGGCCGTGCCTCGGTCGACCAGATTCCCCTCGAGCGGCTCATGGGTCACGCGGTGCTGATCGACGTTTCAAAAAGCTGTGCCAAGGACCCCGACTACCTGGTGACCGCAGATGACATCGAGCTTTGGGAAACCGAACACGGAGCCGTTCCGGAGGGAGCCATCGTCCTGCTCCGCACCGGCTTCGCGCGGTTCTGGCCGGACCGCGTGCGCTACATGGGCACCGACGAGCGCGGTCCGGAGGCGGTGGCCAAGCTGCACTTCCCGGGGCTCGACCCCGAGGCGGCCCGCTGGCTGGTGGCCAACCGTTCGATCAACGCCATCGGTCTCGATACTCCAAGCATCGACTACGGCCAATCGACCCACTTCGAGTCCCACCGGGTGCTCTTTGCGGCCGACATCCCAGCGTTCGAGAACCTCGCCAATCTCGATCAACTCCCGGAGACGGGCTTCCTGGTGATCGCCCTGCCGATGAAGATCGCCGGCGGCAGCGGAGGACCGCTTCGCATCGTCGCCATCGTGCCGGAGGCGGGTTGAGCATCACCCTGTGCCCCCTGGGACCGCCGAGCTCCAGCTCGGCATTCTCTCCCGATCGGAAAGCGGATCCCTCCGTGACGGGTGTATTCACGTTCCGCAGGGCGCCGCTTTCATTCGAGCGTCGTTCGCAGAGGTGGCGGAAAAATGCCGAGCTGGAGCTCGGCGATCCCAGGGACGGCCATCCCAGAGTGCCGAGCTGGCATGGGTCCACCCTTCGCATTGATGCATTGTTGACCTGTGGCGATGGCTGCCACTCGTCACAACCACACAGTTGGTTCACGCTGCGGCGGTGAAGACGCGGTGGTAGGATTCCTGCGCGTTCGCTTCGGAATCTTGGAGTCGGGATGAACTCTTCCTCGTCGTTACCATGACCATGTCGTACCCGTCCGAAAGCGGCACGGCTGGGCGCCCGTCGTTCTACCAGCGGCGCGTGGGCGTGCTCGGCAAGGTGCTGACGATCGTGTGGCTGGTGGGCAACGGCGCCTCGGCCTCGATCTACGTCGCGATGGGCTGGTGGCGCGAGTACCTCAGTCTTGGGAACGCGCTTGCCTGGTCTGCGTTTCTGATTAGCTTTGCCGTGTGGATGGTCTGCCGCCGCGGGACGCATTCGCGCCGGTTCGTGAGGACGGTGGAGAGTGCGTCGATGATGGGTTCGGCGGTGGCTGTCGCCTTGATGGGGCGGTACATCGCCCCACAGGCGCTCGAGCTCAACGCCGAGGGCGGAGGCTACGATCTGGCGGCGCTCGAACCCAAGGCCCACGCCCTGTTGGCCGGTCTGCAACTGGAGCAGATCCTGATCGCGCTCATGCTCGGGCTGGCCTTCGGCTATGTATTGCGGGCGGCGCTGGTGCCGAGCACGGTGCGGCGCACGGTGTGGATCACGGTGCTTGCCGCCGTTCCGCTGTTCGCGCTGTATGTGTTTGATTGGGTGCCGTTGGCTGTCGACCGGTCGTTGCGCGAGGCCATCGGGCCGTATCAGACCGCCTCGTTGGTGGTCGACGTACTCATCTGGTGGACGCTGGTGACCATCGTGTGCGTGGCGATCTCGCGCATCATCCACAATCTTCGGCGTGAGATCCGCCAGGCGAGGCGGCTCGGCCAGTACACCCTCGAGGAGAAGCTCGGCGAGGGCGGCATGGGCATGGTCTACCGTGCGAGCCATGCCATGATGCGCCGGCCGACAGCGGTCAAGCTCTTGCTGCTCGAGAAGGCGGGCGAGGCCAGCCTGGCACGCTTCGAACTCGAGGTGCAGCAGACGGCGCGACTCACGCACCCCAACACCATCACCATCTACGACTACGGCCGCACTCCCGACGGGGTGTTCTACTACGCGATGGAGTTGCTCGACGGCGCCACGCTGGAAGCAGTGGTCGAGCGGGATGGTCCCCAGCCGCCCGGGCGGGTGCTGCGCGTGTTGGACATGGTGGCGGGCGGGCTGGCCGAGGCGCACGGCATCGGGATCATCCACCGCGACATCAAGCCGGCCAATATCTTCCTGTGCCGTCAAGGGGGCGAGCTCGACATCGCCAAGGTGCTCGATTTTGGCCTGGTCAAGGTGGTGGAGGGACCGAAGGACGCGAGTGTGACGCACGATGGAGTGGTGTCCGGCACACCGCAGTACCTGGCGCCCGAGGCACTGACCGATCCAAACACCGTCGATGGCCGCAGCGATTTGTATGCCCTGGGGGCGGTGGGTTACTTCTTGTTGACGGGTGAGCAGGTCTTCACCGGCAACATCGTCGAGATCTTCGGCCACCACCTGCACACCGAGCCGACCCCACCGTCCGAACGGCTTGGGCGTGAGCTGCCGGCTGAGCTCGAGGCGGTGGTGATGCAGTGCCTGGCCAAGAAGCCCGGCGATCGGCCGCAGAGTGCGACCGAGATTCGCGATCGGCTGGCGGCATGCCGCGATATCCCGCGGTGGCG
>JAIVTZ010000350.1:0-4829 GCA_049188105.1 Deltaproteobacteria bacterium
CCTCGGCGCCATGCTGGTGGTGATCCTCGCCGGCCGCCGCTTTATGGGCCCGGACGCCACCCTGCGGCTGGATCGGATGACGACGAAGAAGAGCTGATCGACCGGCCCGTCTCCGTGCCCGGGCCACGGTCGCTCACCGACGGGCCCTCGAAACGCATGCGTTCCTCGGTCCGCCGACTCAACGCTCCGGGTGGAATGCGCAATCCGGTGTCCGTAACTCAAAACTCATAACTCATAACTCAAAACTATCCGCGGGGTGGTGGGATGGGAAATCCGAAATCCGAAATCCGAAATCAACGACGGAGGCGGGTGGGTGAGCATTGAGAACTGAGAATTGAGAATTGAGAATTCAAAATTCGTCCTCCTCCTCCCACGGCATCACCGGCCTACCTTCCTGCTCGTCCGGCAGCGCCCACTTCTTGACCTTGACCACATCCATCATGTGGTCGATGACCTGGAGGCTGATGTCCTTGGCCAGGGACTCGAGCTCGGCCAGGGCGGGGCCGTAGAAGAGGGCCTCGAGGATCGAGGCGGCGACGGCCGATGCCGCCTCCTGTCCCTCCGGGCTGTCGAGGGTCGCCTCGATGGTCTCGAGGGTTGTGTCGAGGATGACCTCGCCCACCGCGCGGACGATCGGTTTGACGACGATGTGCGGGAGGGGGAGCGAGCGCAGGCTCTCCGATTCCTCGACCGCGTTGTCGAGGTTGAGCCTGAGGAGCAGCCGAAAGCGCTCGATGGTCTCCTCGTCGGTGAGGATGGCCTGGATCTGGCTTACCAGAACCTGTTCGATCTCCTCGCGCCGGGGCTCGACGGTGGCGCGGGCGATTCTGATGTGGGTGCCGTCCGCGATCTCCTCCCCGAACTCTGAGAGGATCCGCACCGCGACCCGGTCGGAGACCTCCTCGGTGATGATGTTGGAGATGTAGGCCACTCCACGGCTGAGGAAGTCCTTGCCCACCCGCGACAGCTCCGACTGGCGCAGACGCATGTAGATGGAGACCACGCGCAGGAGCCGGAGCGGGCGCAGGGACGTGACCGGGATCAGGCTCAGAAAGTCATACCAGAAAAATATCGGGAAGAAGTACCACCGGGCGTAGGTATGTCGCCGGAGGGCGAGGAGCCACCGCGCCATGAACTCGATCCAGAACAGGATCAGGAACGGTAGATCGATCTTCCAGAAGTGGTCGACGAGGTGTCCGTCGAGATCGTGCCCGCGGAAATAGTTGACCGCCAGCCTGGGCTCGATCTGGCGATCGAAGAGATCGAAGCGATGGCGCAGGAGCTCGGGCGGTCCGCTCCAGTAGTCGCGCGCGATCTCCGCGAGGGTCTTGGGGTTGCGGAGCCGGCTGGTGGCATGGCCGGTCTCCCGCGCCATGGTTTCCTTGATGGCGTCGAGGTCTTCCGTCTGCCCCGAGCGTTCGAATGGGTTCTCGATGAAGACCCGCAGGGTGAGGGACCTCAGCTCCTCCAGACGGGGTTCGAGGCCCTCGGACCTGGGATCGATGTCAAATAGCTGCTCGGTCGCCGCGGCCTTTTCGATCAGCTCCTCGGTGAGCGGGTTGGGCTCGATCCCGAGCACCGGGTCCCAGATCCTGGTCACGACAGGCATGTATTTGAAGTAGGTGGGCCGCAGCCACAGGTAGGTCAGATCGAAGAGGATCAGGCTGAGGTTGATCAGCACCACCCACACCATGAAGAGATCCCACAGGGTGCTGAGGGTGATCTTTCCGTACTTCTCTCTCCATTTGCGGAAAGAAAACATGTGGCCTCCCGGCGGTTGTGGCGATCGACATCATTCTAACCTCACAGGTGCCACTCTTCGCATTGTGTGATTCTCATCAGGAGAATCACACAATGCGAAGAGTGGCACCTTGAGCTACAATCTGCTCGTCGGGAGGTGCTCATGCCGGACCTTTCTGAAAAGTCTTCGATGCTGCAGGCGTCGCCGATCCGCAAGCTGGCGCCGCACGCGCTCGCAGCCGAGGCCCGCGGTACCAACGTGATCTACCTCAACATCGGCCAGCCCGACATGCCGACTCCGCCGGAGATGATGGCCGCGCTCCACGATTTGCCGTTGACCCGATTGGCCTACGCTCCGAGCGAGGGGCTGCCCGAGGCGCGCGAGGCGTGGAGCGCCTTCTTTTCGAGCTGGGATATCGACTTCGCGCCGGATCAGATCCTGGTCACTGCCGGCGCCAGCGAGGCCATCACTTTCATCCTCGCCATCGTCGCGGGCGGCGGTGGCGAGGTGCTGGTCTTCGAGCCCTGTTACACCAACTATCTGAGCTTTGCAGCCCAGGCCGACGTCACCATGGCCCCGATCACCCTCAAGGTGGAAGACGGGTACCACTTTGGTTCCATCGACCGGCTGCGCGCCTGCATCACGAAGAACACCAAGGCCATTCTTCTGTGCAACCCGTCGAACCCCACCGGCACGGTCTACACCGCCGAAGAGCTGGAGGCGGTGGCTCGGGTGGCGGTGGAGAACGACCTCTTCGTGATCTGCGACGAGGTGTACAGGGAGTTCGTCTTCGACGGCGGAAAGGTCAGGAGCTTCACCGAGTTCTCCGACCTCGCGCAGCGGATCATCGTCGTCGACAGCGTCTCCAAGAGATTCAACGCCTGCGGGGTGAGGATCGGCTGCATGGCGACCCACAACCGGGACATTCTCGATGTGGCCCTGCGCTACTGCCAGGCACGGTTGTCGGTGCCCACCGCCGAACAGCTGATGGTGGTGCCCATGCTCGAAAACGGTCGGGCCTACTCGGAAAATCTCTGCGGCGAGTACGAACGACGGCGGGACGCGGTCTTCAATGGTCTGGCTGCCATCGACGGCGTCAGCCCGAATCTCTCCGAGGGCTCCTTCTACACCATGACGAGGTTGCCGATCGACAGCTGCGAAGAGTTCGCGGTCTTCCTCTTGCGCGATTTTTCCCTCGACGGCGAGACTGTGTGTCTGGCGCCGGGGGAGGGTTTCTACGTCACCGACGGCCTCGGGGTCGACGAGGTCCGCATCGCCTTCATGTACGACGCCAAGACGCTCGGATGCGCCATGCGCATCATCGACGCGGCGGTTGGCGCCTACCCCGGCCGGCTGGCGACCACTTCGTCGTGAAAGTGGAAACCCAATTCGCGAGGAACACCGGAGGACAGTACGTCGCGTACCAGGTCTGTGGCAGCGGTGATATGGACATCGTGTTCATTCCGGACTGGTGCACGAATCTCGATGTCATGTGGGAGGAGCCGACGCTGGAGCGGTTCCTGAACCGCCTGGCGTCGATGGGGCGTTTGATCTGTTTCGACAAACGCGGCACCGGAGTCTCCGACCCGATTCCACTGGGCGCGATTCCGACCTTTGAGGAATGGATGGATGACGTCGGATGCGTTCTGGATGCCGCCGGTTCGAAGCGCGCCGCGGTGATCGGGCACGGTGATGGCTCTCCGATGGCGATTCTTTTTGCCGCCACACATCCTGATCGGACCTCGGCCTTGGTACTGGCTGATGCCTATGCGCGGAGGGGCCGGGCCCCGGACTATCAGTGTGGAATTCCGCCGCAGATGGCGAATCGATATATCGAGATGGTACTCAAGAATTGGGGCACCGGACGGGACACAATCCTGGGCGCACCCAGTCTGGCCAACAACCTGTCCTTCATTGAATGGCGTGGTCGCTACGAACGCCTCGCCATGAGCCCCGGAGTTTTCGACGTGACCTATCCGAACACATACCAAATGGATGTCCGGCCGGTTCTCGAGACTATTCGGGTGCCCACATTGGTACTGCATCATGCGGAAAACAAATACGTCCGGGTAGGCAATGGCCGCTATCTTGCCGAGCACATCGACGGCGCCAAGTTCATTGAGGTTCCTGGACGCGATCACTTTTTTCACGCCGGAAATATCGACGCATTTCTGGATCCGATTCAGGAGTTTCTGACAGGCACAAAGGAAATCCCCGACGAAGATCGCGTGCTGGCGACCGTTATGTTCACCGATATCGTTGGCGCCACCGAATATGTCGAGCGAGCGGGTGACCGTGCCTGGCGGGAACTGCTCGAAAAACACCACTCGTTGGTGAGGAAAGAGCTCACACGCTTCCGAGGCCGTGAGATCGACACGGCCGGGGACGGGTTCTTTGCCACCTTTGATGGACCGGCCCGTGGTGTCCGCTGCGCGTTGGCCGTCCGGGATGCGGTCAAAACTCTGGGTGTCGAGATTCGAGCCGGCGTGCACACCGGCGAGTGCGAAGTGATGGCCGACAAGGTCGGCGGTATTGCCGTTCACATCGGTGCGCGGGTCATGGGGCAGGCGCGACCAAGCGAAGTGCTGGTGTCGAGAACCGTCAAGGATCTGGTCGCGGGGTCAGGCCTCGAGTTCGTGGATTCCGGTCTTCACACGCTGAAAGGTGTGACCGGTGAATGGCAGTTGTATTCCGCCAGCTAGCCTGTTCTCATCCGGGAACGGCGCTTTTTTGCAGTCTCGGCGTCAGGCTGACGCTAGGCACCTCCGCCGCACATTATTTGTGCGGTGGGGTGTCGGGTGGAAAATCCGAAATTCGAAATCCGAAATTGTCCGAGGGGGGTGGGTCCTCAGAGCACCACGTAACGGTCGACCTCCGCCAGCATCTCGGCGTTCCGACCCTGGGTGACAAAGTCTTTGAAGCCGACCCCGGGGACCTCCTCTTCACGTCCGTGCAGACCGTTGGAGCGGAAGCTGACGTCACAGATCCAGATTTTCGCCTTGCCTTCGAGCTTCGCAAAGTCGGGCTCGAGAGTGAGGAAGACCGCCGATCCGGTGAAGAAGACCTGGATCTCCTTTGATTTCGCGTG
>JAIVTZ010000351.1:0-4825 GCA_049188105.1 Deltaproteobacteria bacterium
GGCGAATGGTGGCCGTGAAGACTCCTCTGCCATCGGTGCTTGCCACCGCCGACGGCCGCGCGCGCTTCCAGCGCGAGGCGGAGTCGTGGATTGCTCTCGGCGTCCATCCGAACATCTGTTGCGCGTACTATCTGCAGCAGATCGGCGGCATGCCGAGGCTCTTCATCGAGTATGTGGACGGTGGCGACCTCAGCCAGTGGCTGAAACGTGAGGCGGATGCGAGCCTCGAGCAGCGGCTCGACATCGCGATCCAGATTGCGAGCGGTCTCGACTACACCCACAGCTTCCTGTGGACCGACGACGACGGTGTCGAGCACCAGGGTGTGGTCCACCGGGATATCAAACCGGCCAACGTGCTGATGACCGCCGACGGCATCGCCCGGATCACGGACTTCGGGCTGGTCCGGTGTGAAGGCGTCGAGGAGGTCGCGGACGAGGACGTGCGCACACAGATCGAGCCGGAGCTGCCGCACACCGGACGCCTCGACGACAGTGTGGCGACTGGGTCGTGGCAGACCGTGACCGTCGCTGGCGGCCTCGTGGGCACTCCGCCCTACATGGCGCCGGAGCTGTGGAAGCAGTCGCTGCGCGGCACCATCGCCACTGACGTCTACGCCTTCGGCTGCATGCTCTACGAGCTCGTGTGCGGGCGTCGTCCGTTCGTGATGAAAGGCAGCTCCGCATCGCAGACCCGCGAGGCCCATCTCGGCAAGTGGATGCGAATGCACTTGATGGATGAGCCGCCGGACCCGGCGTCCTTCGTCCCTTCCGTGACATCCCGGCTGGGTGTGCTCATGCGGTCGTGTATCGCCAAGGATGCCGGCCGGCGCCCGCAGTCCTTCGCCGTTCTCCGGGGCCGGCTGGTCGAGGCGTTCGAGGAGGTGGCGGGGCAGCCGTATCCGCGCCCCGAGCCGCAGCGCACCCAGCTCCTTGCCGACTCGCTCAACAATCGGGGCGCATCCTTCGTCACCCTTGGCCTCGCCGACCGGGCGGATGTGAGCTTCCGCGAGGCGCTTGGGATCGATCCCCGTCACCTCGAAGCCACCTTCAACTCCGGCCTCCTCGAATGGCGGCGGGACGGTCTCACCGATGCCGAGCTCGAGCGACGACTCAGCGAGGCGGAGCGAGCCACCGGAAACGCCGCTCGCGCCGGCCTCCTGCGGGCGCGGCTGCGTCTTCTGCTTGACGATCCGCAGGGCGCCATGGAGGCGCTGGGCGCGCTTCCACAGGCCGAACGAGGCGCTCTGTCGGCACGGCGCGAGCTCTCTTTCGCGCTCCTCGCCCGGGCGCGGGAATCGGCGGATCCCGGAGGTCTCGGCGAGGCGCGCACCCTGCTGACGACGGTTCTCAAAGAAAGTCCCTCCGACCTCACTGCCGTGATCGGGTTCGCCGAGACCTGCTCCCTCCTCGGTGAAGAGACGGTGGCGGCCGAGGCCTACACCGCTGCGCGCTCGCTCGATCGGGACCTTCCAGAGGATCTCGCCCAAGCCGCGGCGGCGATTCTTCCCGGCCACCAGGTCAGCCGAACGATGGCCCACCATGCGCCGGTGCAAAACCTCCGTGCCCTGCCCGACGACTGGATTGTCGTGCGGACCGGCAACTCCGACGCGGTGGTGTGGAAACCAACCGGCGACCGGCCGGTGCATCGTATCGATCTTGGCGGCCCGGCCCGGCAAGGCCGATCGATGGCGGTTGCCGACGGCGTTCTCGTGGTGTGCCTCGAGAACGGACCCCTGACCCTCTTCGACCTCGAGAACGGCCAGCGGCTGCGCAGCCTGCGGATCCACCCCGGAGTGGCGACATGCGTCGAGCTGTCACCGGACGGCCGGATGGTGGCGAGCGGCGGGTCGGACCGGGCCCTGCGTCTGTGGAACCTCGAAAGCGGAGAGTGCGAAAGGACGCTCCAGGGTCACGAAGCGTTCATCAGCGGGCTGGCGTGGCATCCGACCGAGCCACGGATATTGACCGCGAGCGCCGATGGGACTCTCAGAGTCTGGAACCTCGATCAGGGACGGTGCGTTGATATTCTCGAAGGACACCGGGGAGCGGTACGCGATCTTGCCCTCGATGCCGACCGGCGGATGATCGTGTCTGCAGGGCAGGACGGGGCGGTCGGATTCTGGGATCTGGCCACCGGTTCGAACATCAGGTTCCTTCGCGGCCACCGGGGAGCGGTGACATCGGTTGCCCTGGTCGGAGATTGTGTCGCGGCGGGCGGCGACGACGGCACCGTCCGTATCTGGAGAGCCGACGGCGGTGAGGCGTTGCGCGTCATCAGGTTGGCGCACCCGGTGCAGGATCTCGTGGCGACGGCCGACGGCGCCGCCATGCTCGCCGCCTTCGGTTCGTCGGTCGTCCGGCTCGAGTTGCCCGAGCCGCTGGCGGCACGGCTGCCGCTTGTCCTCGCCGATTCGGCGGCCTCAGGCGAGCTCGCCGGCTGGGAGCTGGAGTTCCGCAAAGGACTCGATGTCGCTCGAGAGCACATCGAGGCGGGCCGCATGGAAGAGGCCATCGAGCCCCTGCGGAAGGCGAGAGAGGTGCCGGGCTACGAGCTGCACGAGGAGGCGCTCGCGCTGTGGAACAGGGTGCTGGCCTTTTTCCCCAAGGTTGCGCCTCGCGCGGTGGTCGAGCTGCGGCGCTTCGGGGACGGGCGTGGCGTCGTCGCCGCGTGCGCACTGACGCCGGATGGATCGAGCTGCCTTGCCGGAAGCGGAGACGGTTCGCTGCGCCTCTTCGAGACCGACACCGGAGAAGAGATCCTCGCGATGGCCGGGCACGATCAGGGCGTGTTGGCGGTTGCGGCGGACGGCGATGGCCGATGGCTGGCGTCGGCCGGCCGCGACGGCGCGGTGAGGGTGTGGGAGGCCGGCAGCGGCGAGCTCAGGCACGATTACGCGGGGCACGAGGGCGCCGTCCATTCTCTTGCGTTCGCCCCCGATAGCAGTGTCGTGGTGTCGGCCGGCGACGACCGGACCCTGCGGGTATGGCCGCTCGATGATTCAGCCCTGCCGGAGCTGCTCGGTAGCGCCGACGATGCGGTGTCGGCGGTTGCCGTGAGCGCGGACGGACGTTTCGTGGTCAGCGGCGGCTGGGACAATCGGGTCACCGTGTGGAGCCTGCCTCGGCGAGCAGAGCTGCGGCGGATGGAAGGCCATGAGGGGCCGGTTCACGCGGTGGCCGTCAGTCCCGATTGCCGGGTGGTCGCGTCGGCGGGTGAGGACGGAACGGTTCAACTGTGGGACCTCGAGGGGGGGCGTCGGTGGCGCGTGCTCTCGGGACATGACGGGGCTGTTCACGCGGTGGCGTTCACGCCGGACGCCCGCTTCGTCCTGTCGGCGGGAAAAGACGCGACGCTGAGACTGTGGGACGTACGAACCGGGACCGCGGTCCGCGTGATCGAGGGACACGCCGGGTCGGTCACCGACGTCGTCGTGAGCCGCAACGGCGGTGCCGCCGTCTCTGCCGGATCAGACACGAGCCTCCGCCTGTGGTTCCTCGGTTGGGAGCCCGAGCTTCCCGAGGGAGGTCGCTGGGACGACCGCGTGCGGCCTTTTCTCAAGGTCTTTCTCCGTCGTCGCGAGCACACCGGGACCGCCGGAGGGATGCCGACGTGGAGCGAGGACGATGTGCGGGAGCTGGTCGAGGACCTCGAGACTCGCGGCTTCGGGTGGCTCGCGTCGGAACGGGTAGAAAAGGAGCTCGAATCACTCGCCCGTGACCACGACGAGAGCCGAACGGAGGAGCAGGAGCACACTCAGGAGCTGGCCAGGAAACGGCAGCGCCAGCAGCGCGTCGCGCCGGTCAAACGCCTGGTCGGGATCCTCACCCGGAATCTCGGTATCAAGATAGCCGGGGCGGCCACGGTGGTCGTCCTCGTCCTGCTGGGTGTGGCCAGCCTGCGCACGCCGGATAGCGGCGTAGCGGAGTTCAATCGGCGTCTGCGTGGAGACATGGCGATGCTGGTCCGCGAGCGCGGAATGCGTCTCGGGCGGGGCACGGTGCTCGCGTACCAGAACCGGCCCACCATCGGTGCCTCGGATTGTGGCGAGGACTCGTTCGTGGCTCTCGTCGATCTCGCGCTCAACGTGGAGAAAATGCACTCGCCGCCGCTCGATCCCGGCGTGCCGGCTTCCGAAGAGAGCATGCGCGTGCGGTACTCCAACGCCGTCAACTGCATCGGCACCCTGGGGGATCTGGAGCTGGTCGAGCCCGTATTGCTGCGGGCCAGGGCGGGTCGTCTCCACCCCTTCCGGCTCGAAGACCTCCTCGGCGTCTTGGTGAGAATCGGCGCATCCGGCGACCCCCGTATCCAGGCGGCGATCACCGACAACTCGGAGACGGTCCGCCACCTCGCAGCGCTCACCCTCCTGCACGGATCCGAACCGAGTGGCCGCAAACACTTGTTTGACGCTCTTTCCGGCGAGGAGATGAAAGGCGTTGAGGCGGCCAGCTTCGTGCTCCCCGAGCTGATCTCCCTCGGCGCCATCGACGATGAATTCGCCTTCGAGACCGTACGCCGATTGAGCGCCAACATCGATCCCCGTGTCCGCCGCAACGCGGTCAGGGCGCTGGTCCTCTTCGAAAACAAGGGGCCGGTGCGGGGGGTGCTGAAGGACGCGTTGGACGATAGCGATCCCGAGGTCGCTGCAACCGCGGAGAAGGTCCAAGCCACCATGAGGAGCGCCAAGCTCAACGAGCTCTTTGGGTAAGGGCCCACGAAATTTCGAATTTCGAATTTCGAATTTCGAATTTGCCGGCGCGGGGGAGGGCGGTCTGGGCCTTGCTGCCTAGTGCCCGCGATTGGGCGTGCCGGCTGGACGAGGGG
>JAIVTZ010000352.1:0-4822 GCA_049188105.1 Deltaproteobacteria bacterium
TGGCTGGCCATGTCAACTACGAGGCCATTCCCAACGTGGTCTATACCGAGCCCGAGCTGGCCATGGTCGGGCGCACCGAAGCCGAGCTCAAGGAGGCCGGTCTGAAGTTCAACACCGGCCGCTTCCAGTTCCGCGCCAACGGCCGCGCCAAGAGCCTCGGCCAGGAGACCGGGATGGTCAAGATCCTCGCCGACAAGGAAACCGACCGCATCCTCGGCGTCCACATGGTCGGGCCGCGGGTCTCGGAGCTCATCGCCGAGGCGACGCTGGCGATGGAGTTTGGAGCCTCGGCCGAGGACCTCGCCCGAACCTCCCACGCCCACCCCACCCTGTCAGAGGTCGTCCGCGAAGCGGCGTTGGCAGTGGACAAGAGGGCGTTGCATTCGTAGATTTCGAATTTCGAATTTCGGATTTTCGGAGCGTCTCGGGATGCGGTCCGCGTGCGCCGGGGTTGCCTATATCGTTTTCGGCCTTTGCTCATCCGGTACGAGGTGGCAGTAGGACTCCCACAGGGCTTCCTCACGGGAGGGATCGAGACCCCGCAGCGGCGGACGGGTAGCAAATTCGCCGAACCCAGAGCGCCGGAGAATTGCCTTCACCGACGGTCCGAGTCCGTAGACTTCGAGGAGCGCCCGCACCTCGTCGAGCCGCGACTGATCGGCATCCCCGCGCTGAACCGCGCCGACCAGGCCGGGGGCCACGCTGGCGGCGGCGGTGATACTGCCGCTACCTCCGGCCGCCCAATTGGCGGTCACCAGACGGTCGGAACCGACGATGTACGCCCGGTCGCGGAAGCGCGTGCTCAGACGGGTCAGCTCGTCGGGGTCGTCGGTACTGTCCTTGACGCCCGCCAAACGCTCGTGTCCCTCGAGTCGGTCGAGAATCTCCTCCGAGATCGGCACGCCAGTTACCTGGGGGAAGTGGTAAAGCAGCACCGGCAGCGAGGAGTTGTCGAGGACCTCGCGAAAAAAGGCGACCAGACCGTCAGCCGGCGCGGCTCGGAAGTAAAAGGGCGGCGGGCAGAGAACGGCACTGTAACCGCAGTCCGCGGCTACGTTCAGCATCGTGAACACTTCGGGAAGGGAGCAGGACCCGACGCCCAACATCAAGCTCAACCCGGCGCCGGCCGCAGCGGCAGCCTCCGCCACGGCGATGCGCTCGATGAGCGAAAACGACGGGAACTCACCGTTGGTGCCCAGTACCAGAACGCCGTCAAGTCCCTCGGAGGCGAGCCAACTCAAATGCGCCTTCTGAGCCAGCGGGTCGAATCGCAGATCGTCATTGAGCGGGGTCGGCACCGGGGCGATCGCGCCGGCGGGCAGATTCATCGGAACCTTCCGATGGGTCGGGAAAGGGGACGTGGATGGGGGCGCAGGAAGACTCTCAGAAAACTCATCGATTGGTGGATATTACATCGGATCGAACTCCCTCCAACACTCCTCGCACGGCAAACGTATACAATGGAGGATCACGGAGACGAAGAGATTCCGTGATGGGGGCCCCATAGATGATTCGTCGCCGCATCCTGCTGGTTGTGATGCTTGTCCTTGCCGTCGCGCCGGCGATGGCCGGCGAGCTCGTGCTGCCGGTCTTCGCTCATAACCTCGAGGGACGGTCGAACAGTCGCTGGAGCTCGGAGATTTATCTCACCAATCCCGGCGAGCAGCCGGTTCTGGTCGAGCTCGCTCGATTCCTCCCGGGGAAAATCAGCAAACCCACCCCATGTGATCTCTTCATGCCTCCGACCCGTGTCGTGCCGCCCCAGTCGGCAGCGGTCTGGACGGCGAACGGTCTCGCAACCGACCTCGGTTGCGCCGACAGCGCACGCGGCGGGCTGGTCCTCAGGGCCGACGGCCCCGTGCACGTAACCAGCCGCCTCGTCAACCTCGGCAGCACCGATGACCAAGGCGCCACGGCGGTGCTTTCGGGCCGCGGCGAGGCCTTCGAGGCGATCCCGATCGAGCGCCTTCCGGCAGCCGGCACCCACCTTCTCCCGGCCCTCATGTGGAGCCGCAACCCATGCGGCGAGCCCGCCTTCGACACCTTCGTCGGTTTCGCCAACCCGGGCGCCGATCCGGTCGAGGTGGTGCTCGACATTCCGCTCGAGGGCGGCCGGGCGGTGAGGATGAACGGGCGCGAGGTCTTCCTCCCTCACCGTGTACTCATTCCAGGGAACAGCTGGCGCCAGTTCCGGCTCACGCCCGCGGCCGATGAAGCCTCGCCGTGCGGCACCGTAGAGATCTTCCTGGTGCGGGTCACCATCGACGCACCGCTGGCGATGTACGCCTCCGTCATCGATCGCCGAAGCGGTGACCCCCGAACCGTCGCCCCGGTCCCCCTCACCACCGACTGAACCACAGGGTTCAGGGCACAGGGTTCAGGGTTCAGGGTTCAGGGTTCAGGGTTCAGGGCCCACGTTCGGGTTACGTTTTCGGTGCACCCTGTACCCTGCACCCTGTACCTGGGCTGCTACCATGGTGCGCATGGAAGGCCGAGTGCTGATCATCGACGACGACGCCGGGGTCCGCAAGGTCCTGCGGCGGATTCTGACGGCCGAAGGCTTCGACGTCGAGGAGGCGAACGACGCCTTCCAGGCACTCGACGCGCTCGACGCCAACCCACCGGACGCCGCCCTCCTCGATATCAAAATGCCCGGGATGGACGGCCTCGGGCTGTTGGACAATCTCCGCCAGCGCGGCCTCGAGATCCCGATTGTCATCCTCACCGGCCATGGTGACGAATTCACCTCGAGCGAGTGTTTAGAGGGCGGCGCCGCGGGTTATCTGACCAAACCGCCCGACCGCGCCGATCTGCTGCTGGCGGTTCGCGGCGCCGTGGCTCAGGGACAAGTCGCGCGGGATCAGGGCGGGAAGGCGGATCCGCCGCCGTTACTCGGCGAGAGCTCGTCGATGCGGCAGCTTCGAGAGGAGATCGCCCGCGTTGCGCCGTCCCGCGCCACCGTGATGGTTCAGGGGGAGTCGGGCACCGGCAAGGAGCTGGTGGCTCGCCGGCTCCACCACCTCTCCGACCGCGCACGAAAACCCTTCGTGCGCGTCAACTCCGCGGCCATCCCCGAGGAGCTCATCGAGTCGGAGCTCTTCGGTCACGAGAAGGGCTCGTTCACGGGCGCCCACCGTCGCCAGGTCGGCAAGTTCGTCCAGGCCGACGGCGGCACCATCTTTCTCGACGAAGTCGGGGACATGAGCCTCAAGACCCAGGCAAAGGTGCTGCGCGTGCTCCAGGACGGCGAGGTGGAGCCGGTCGGCGCCGGCGGCGCCTTCCGGGTCGACGTCCGTGTGATCGCCGCCACCAACAAGGATCTGGTGGCCGAGGTCCAGGCCGGTGCTTTCCGCGAGGATCTCTACTACCGGCTGGCGGTGGTGGTCTTGCGCACTCCACCGCTGCGCGAGCATCCGGACGACATCACCTCCCTGGTGGAACACCTGACCGATCAATTCTGCCGCGAGTACAACCGTCGTCTGAAAACCTGGAGCGACGATGCGTTGGCGACGATGATGCGCCACCCGTGGCCGGGCAACGTGCGCGAGCTCAAGAACGTGGTTGAGCGCGCGGTGATCATGGAGCTCGATGACACCATCCAAGGGGTGGACCTCCCTGCTCTGCCGGCCGGCGGTGCGGTCGACGCTTTGCTCGACCTGGCCTCGCTGCAGGAGTTTCAGCGGCAGTCCGAGATGGCCTACCTGCTCCATCACCTCGAACGCAACGGCTGGAACGTCGCCGCCACAGCCCGTGTCATCGGCACGCCGCGATCGAACCTCTACAAGAAGATGCGCGCTTACGGCATCGAGCGGGAGCAGCCGTGACCGCCGGCTACCGCGGGAAGCCGGTGAAAAATGCAGGCTAGCCTCGATACTCATCGATCAAGGTCGGCATGTGCAGGCGAGACGCCTGCACCACAAGGATCGGGGTTTGGTTTTGTGGTGCAGCCGTCCCGGCTGCACAGTTCAATGAGAATTTGCGGGGCTTATCTGCGCTTCTCACCACGTCGATTGGCGAGGCCCGCGAGATGGTGAGATATGCAGGCTAAGCTCACGCTGGACGAGATGACCGCGTGTGGCGCCCACCAGGAGGGTCACTTCCTGCTTTCCTCCGGGCTGCACTCTGGGGACTACCTCCAGTGCGCCCTCTACCTCGCGCATCCGCGCCGTGCGGCCCGCGCCGGCGGACTGCTCGCCGATGCAGTGTCAGGCGCACAGCTCGACCCGCAGATCATCATCTCCCCGGCCATGGGCGGGCTGATCATCGGCCACGAGACGGCGCGCTCGCTCGATCTTCCATCGATATTTACCGAGCGCTGCGAAGGCACCATGGTCCTGCGCCGCGGGTTCAGCATCCTACCCGGGCAACGGGTCGTGGTGATCGAGGACGTGGTCACCACCGGCCGTTCGACCCGCGAGGTGATCGCCATTCTCGAGGGTCTCGGCGCCGCGGTGATCGGCGTGGCTTCGTTGGTCAACCGTTCGGGAAAGGGCCAGCCCTTCGCTCCGTTGCCGAGTCGCTCCCTGCTCGACGTGGACTTCCCGACCTGGACTGCCGACGAATGTCCTCTTTGCCGAGCCGGCGTGCCGATCGCCAAGCCCGGTTCGCGACCGATCACATAATTAGTTTTGAGTTTTGAGTTTTGAGTTTTGAGTTACGGATGCCCTTCGGGCGTCGTGACTCACGCCCGCCAGCGAGTGGCCGATGGCCAATCCTCCCCCACCTTGTTTTTTTGCCGTTGGCGACTGATCGCCGTCGGAGGCGAGTTCCCACCCAGACTCACCAATTCACGGGCGGGTGCGGGATAACTCAAAACTCAAAA
>JAIVTZ010000353.1:0-4810 GCA_049188105.1 Deltaproteobacteria bacterium
GCCGGGACCTCGCCACGCGATCGAGTCTCGCGGAATGCTATCTGCGCTTATCTGCGTGATCTGCGGTTTTCTTGGGTGGGTGGGTGGCCTTTGTGTCTTTGTGTCTTCGTGTTTGCGATGTGCCTGGATGGGGTGTCTCGGTTGCTCTCCACCGCGTGGCCTATAGAATGAACTGAGCATGACCATCCTGTTCTTCCTTCTGGTGCTGACGGCTGCGGGTCTCGGGGGATACGCGCTCCTGGTGCGCGTCGGTCTCGACGATGTCGAGGCGTGGGCGGGGGGGCGGGTGGCCGGGCTGTTGCTGGCGGCGATGCCGGCGTGGTGGGCCGGAGTCGCCGGCGTCCACCAGTGGCGCACCGTGGGCTCGGTCGTGCTGGTGGTCTGCGCGGTTGCCGGTGGTGTCGTGGCGTGGCGGCGCAAGGCCTGGCGTCAGCTGCTGGTCGCGGAGGCGATCTTCTGGACCGCGACCGCGGTCGTGATCTTTATCCGCCTCGATCACCCGCAGATCGTCTTCACCGAGAAGCCGATGGACATGGGGATCCTGGCCTCCCTCCTGCGGGCGGAGAGCTTTCCGCCGCCGGACATGTGGCTGGCCGGCGAGACGTTGCCGTACTACTACTGGGGCGCCCTTCTGTGGATCGTGCCCCTGTCGCTCGCCTCGTTACCGCTCGAGATCGGCTACAACCTGATCGTGGCCCTCATCGGGGGGTTGGTGGTCTCCCTGCTGTGGATGCTCGGCCGGCGTGCCGGCGGCAGCCATTGGTCGGGGCTCCTGGTGGCGTTCTTCGGCCTCTTGGCCGGCACTCCGGACGGGCTGCGACAGCTCTTCGCCGGAGGGTCACTCGGGAAGTTGGACTACTGGCATTCCTCCCGCCAGATCGCCGACACGATCACCGAGTTTCCCCTCTTCACGATCTGGCTCGGCGATCTCCATCCCCACCTGTTGTCGATGCCGATCGTCTGTCTGGCGCTGCTGATCGCCTGGCAGGCCGGGCGTAACGGCCCGAAGATCCTCCAGACAATCGTCCTCGCGGTTCTCTTCGGTGTGGCGTGGGCGGCCAACCCATGGTCCATGCCGCCGACCCTGGTGGGAATCGCGCTGCTCCTGTTCGCCGGGCCTGACCGATGGCATTGGCCGGGCGGTGACGGCACGCGCCGTTGGCTGGCGGTGGCGGTGATCGCGGTCGGCGGGTGGGTGGTGACGGCGCCGTTCCACCTCGGTTTCCAGCCGTTTTTCCAGGGTGTGAAAATGGTGTACGCGTGGACGCCCCCCGGAGGTCTCCTGCTCTACGCCGGCTGCCTCCTGGTTCCCGCGGCGCTCGCAGCTCTGGCGCTGCTGCAACGATTCGTCGGTGGTGAGGAGGAAGCGAACAGGGCGATCGTCCTCCTGGTGACCGCGGCGGTCCTGGTCGTGGCCGCTGCCTCCGGCCGGCCGACCCTGGTGATGCTCGCTGCCGTTTGCGCGGCATTCGTTATCGCAACGTTGGGGCCCCTTTCGGGTGCGGACCGGCCGGCATTCGCCCTCGCGGCGCTCGGCACCTTCCTTTTTCTGGTTCCCGAGGTCGTCTATGTGGCCGACAGCTACGGTGAGGACCTCCACCGCATGAACACCGTCTTCAAGTCCTACATCCAGGCGTGGATCCTCGTTGCGGTGGCGCTTCCGGTGCTGCTTTGCTGGGGGCTGAAGCGTCGAGGCTACCGTCTGGCGGTGGTGGCGATGATGGTGCTGGTCGCCCTTCCGCACCTCACGGGGATGTTCTGGCAGCAGATCGTGGCAGAGGAACGTGGGCTGGACGGCATGCGTTGGATGACCGCGGGAGACCGCGCCATCGTCCACTATCTGCGGCAACAGCCGCCGGGAACCGTCATGGCCGAGGCGGTGGGCGGCGCCTACTCCCGGTACGCGCGGTTCTCGGCCGCCTCGGGTGTGCCCGCCTACCTGGGCTGGGCCAACCACGAGTCGGTGTGGCGGGGCAACCAGATTCTCGCGGAGACGGATCGGAGGAAGGAGCTGATCACTCGCATCTACACCTCCGACGACCCGGAGGAGATTCATCGTGCTGTGGAGGAGGCCGGGATCCACCTGGTCGCCATCGGTTCCCTCGAGCGCAAGGACTATTCTCAGCGCCAGCTGGCTGACGTGGCGGCGGCGGGGGAGGTGGTGTTGGACGAGGACGGCGGGCAGATTGTCCGGTTCGCTGCCCCGATCGACGACGGGCCGGCCCCCAACCCGGATATGATGGAGCCGTGATGTCCGAAAGACCCGAGTTGACCGTAGTGATTCCGGCCTTCAACGAGGAGAGCAACGTCTCGACCATGCACGAGCGGTTGGTGGCGGCGCTCGAAGACCACGTGGACGGTCTCGAAATCCTGTTCGTAGACGATGGATCTACAGATGCCACCTGGGAGCGTGTGGCCGATCTCGCGGCTCAGGACCCTCGCGTCCGGGGTCTGCGATTTGCCCGCAACTTCGGACACCAGGCGGCCCTCACCGCCGGCGTCGATGCTGCCCGCGGCAGGGCGGTGGTCATCATCGACGGCGACCTCCAGGATCCGCCGGAGGTCATTCCCGAGATGGTGGATCGCTGGCGCGAGGGCTTCGAGGTTGTCTACGGCCAGCGCGAGGAGCGGGAAGGGGAGACCTGGTTCAAGCTTGCCACCGCCAAGCTCTTCTACCGGATCCTGCGCGGCATTACGAACGTCGAGATCCCGGTCGACACCGGGGATTTCCGCCTCATGGGCCCGCGCGCGGTCGAGGCGTTCCGGGCCCTGCCCGAGAGGAATCGCTTCATCCGCGGTCTGGTGAGCTGGATCGGCTTTCCGCAGACCGCGGTGAAATACACGAGACAGGCACGTCAGGCCGGTGAGACAAAATTCCCGGTCCGCAAGATGCTCCGATTCGCTCTCGACGGGATCACCTCGTTTTCCTTCTTTCCGTTGCGGATCGCGACCTGGGCCGGGTTCGCAGTCTCGCTCTTCGCCTTTCTCTATATCGTGGTCGTGCTGGTCCTCAAGGTGATCGGCGTGAGCTGGTCCGGCTACACCTCGCTCATGGCCTCGATATTGTTTCTCGGGGGTGTCCAACTCTTGATGATCGGAATTATGGGCGAGTACCTCGCCCGGATATTCGACGAGGTCAAGCGCCGTCCGCTGTATCTGGTCGGCGAGTGGACCGGCGACGAGGACAGCGTCATACCCCCCCAGCGCCCGGTCTCTTAGCCCGAATGCAATAACGTTCAAACGTTAAACGTTAAACGTTTTAACGTGTTGATCTGATTGTGAGGGAGGACCCATGGACAGCTACTACAAACCGGAGCACCTCGCTCACTTTGGTGATATCGCCGAGGGCAACGACGAGCTGGCCCGGAAGTTCTTCGACTACTACGGCGCGGTGTTCGCGGATGGTGCGTTGACGGTGCGCGAGAAGGCACTGATCGCGCTTGCCGTGGCGCACGCGGTCCAGTGTCCCTATTGCATCGATGCCTACTCGTCGGAGTGCCTCAAGCAGGGGGCGGACCTCGAAGAGATGACCGAAGCGGTGCACGTGTCGACGGCGATTCGCGGCGGCGCCTCCCTGGTCCACGGCCTGCAGATGCTCGAGCACGTAACCAAGTCCTCGATGTAGACATAGAGACCGCGAAGGAGATCGCTGTTTCATGACCGATGCCAATCTGATGCCTGTAGTCTCGAGCGAGACCGCGAACGAGCTGTCGCGGCCCGAAGCCGGTCCACGCCGGACCACGAGTCTGAGCTCGCGGCGCTCGCCGTTGGCGGATCCGCGGTACCAGATTCAGACTCTCGAACGGGTGGAGCTCGACCACCTCTCCGGGGCCGGCGACTTCGATGCGGCCGTGCTCGCCGCCACGCCTGGACGGCTGAAGGCCGGGGCGATCGAGATCTTCCAGATCAACCTCGGCAAGCTGTGCAACATGACCTGCCGCCACTGCCACGTGGACGCCGGTCCGGATCGCTGGAACGAGGTGATGGATCGAGAGACGGTCGACGCGTGTCTGGCGGCGCTCGATCGGACACAGGCCCACACGGTCGATCTCACCGGAGGGGCGCCGGAGCTCAACCCCCACTTCCGTTATCTGGTGGACGAGTGCACGGCGCGCGGCAAGCAC
Organism: Deltaproteobacteria bacterium; assembly: GCA_049188105.1. GTDB lineage: Bacteria > Acidobacteriota > Thermoanaerobaculia > Thermoanaerobaculales > Sulfomarinibacteraceae > Sulfomarinibacter. Next base: position 4,125 of record JAIVTZ010000353.1, read on the forward strand.
GTGATCGACCGCTGCAACCTGACGGTCCTCCTTCTCCCTCGCCACACCGATCTGCCGCAATACCTGGCCGAACGCGGGGTGGAGGTTGTGTGCTCGCTGCCCCACTTCAGGCGCCGCAACACGGACGCTCAGCGGGGGGAAGGTACCTTCGAGAAGTCCATCGAGGCTCTCCGGCGTCTCAACGCGGCCGGTTACGGCCATGGTGATCCGAAGCGCCTGCTGACCCTGATGGTGAACCCGGTGGGCGCCCTCCTCACGGGCGACCAGTGCTCGATGGAGCGGGAGTGGACACGGGGGCTCGCGCGCCATCACGGCGTGACCTTCGACCGTCTGATCGCGATCAACAACATGCCGATCGCACGCTTCCTGGAATGGCTCGAGACGAGCGGAAACCTGCAGGGCTACATGGAGCTGTTGGTCAACTCCTTCAACGCCGCGACGGTGGACGGTCTCATGTGCCGTAACACCTTGTCGGTGTCCTGGGATGGCCGGATCTTCGACTGCGACTTCAATCAGATGCTCGATCTCGAAAGCTCCGTTGGCGACGGGAAATCATCGCGAATCGCGGACTTCGATCCGGCTCTTTTCGAGGGCCGGGGAATCGTCACCGGTCGCCACTGCTTCGGCTGCACCGCCGGCGCCGGATCCTCCTGCGGAGGCGCCCTCCACGACACGTCGGAGTAGGC
>JAIVTZ010000354.1:0-4741 GCA_049188105.1 Deltaproteobacteria bacterium
TTATGTATATTGAGGAAGCGAAGTGCAGGCAGGATGGATGCATCGGCGACCGAATGCAACTCCAATTGTGGCGGGGTACACCAAGGAGGCTCACCGTGATATCGAAAATGTCGAATCTGTTGCCGGCAATCATCGTGGGCGCCCTGTGTCTCGGAGCGTCCGCTCCGGTGGCCATCAGGGTCGAGGTGGAGCCGCTGGGTGCGTCCGGAGCGGGTACCGAGGTCACGGTGGTTATCCAGGTCTCTCCCGAGGACCGAGTTCGGGTCGGCACCAACGCCATGGTGCGGATCGAGCTCGATGGCGACGTGCCTCCCGGCCAGAGCCCGCTGTGGGCCGTGCGGGTCAAGAGTGACGGAAGCGCGCGGGTCACCACCGTATGGCCCGCCGGCGAGCACCACCTGAAGGTCGAGATTGCGAGCCCCAGCGGAGAAGACACGGGCCTGTGGGTCGGCACGGTGCGGATCCCGTCCTTCGCCAAGAACGGTGCGGTCGCCGAACCCGCCTCTGCTCCCGAGCCCGAGCCCGAGCCCGAGCCCGAACCCGAGCCCGAGCCCGACCGCGCGCCCGCGGCCGCGGCAACCGAGGCCGCAACTGTCGCCGCCGTGGCCGCCAAGCAGACGGGTGAGTCGGTCTCGCCCGTTCAAGATGTTGCGGCCACACCACCGACGCCTGACGACGGACCCGTGGGTGCGCCCGACCCTGCCGCGGATGAGTCGCAAGGGCGCAAAGAGGGTCAGTCCGCGCCCGCGTCCGAGCCCGAACAACCGCCGGTCGAAACGGCTGTGGTTACCGCTGCCGGGGTGGCGATGGCTGCGCCCGAGCCCGCGCCCGAGCCCGCGCCCGAGCCCGAACCCGAGCCCGAACAACCGCCGGTCGAAACCGCTGCGGTTGTCGCTGCCGGGGCTGCGATCGCTACGTCCTCACCCGAACCCGAGCCCGAACAACCGCCGGTCGAAACGGTTGCGGTTGCCGCTGCCGGGGTCGCGATCGCTGCGCCCCCACCCGAGCCCGAACCCGAATCGGAGATCACCACGATCGAAGAGACCGTGCCGCCACCGATCGCCGAGCCCCTCCGTTCGACCCACCCAGCGCCGGTTGTCGAACCTCTGCGCACCGAAACCGCGACGGCGGCGGTCGCTGTGAAAACGGCGCCCGCGCCGCTCCCAGACGATGTCGCCGCTGCCTACGAGGCGTGGGCCGATGCCGACCCGGGAACCACCGATATGACCGTGGTCGTGAGCCGCGGCGGGGAGCCCGTGCCTGGCCTCACTCCGGGCGCGCTTCGCTTGCGGGTCGGCAAGGCCGAGGTTTCGATCGTCGAGATTGGCGACGCCGGCAACTCCCCGCTGTACCTCGGCGTGGCTGTCGATCTATCACCGGCGGGAATCTCCAAATGGCCCGTGATCGGCCGGACGCTGGAGCCTCTCGCGGAACGTACCGGCGGCGGCCGTGGTCGGTTCTTCGTGGCAACCCACGACAACGGGAGCGGTTGGGATATCGACTCCGAGAACGTGTCCGAGACCCTTGTAACACCGACAGGAGGTGACCTGGCGACCTTGATCGTGGCCTCCCTGGCCCGTTTCGACGGGCGACGTGGTCGGACCTTTCTGGTTCTGCTCACCGACGGGCGCTTCGACACCTCCAAGTCGGCCTGGAGCGATGCCGCGGCGGCGGTGGATCGTGCGGGAATACCGATCCTCGTTCTGGCCCTGTGGGACGATAAGTTTCCGCAGCGGGCCCGCAAGACCCTGCAGCAAATAACAGCGGCGTCGGGCGGTAGGTTGTTTCTGGTACAGGCCACCGACCAGCTCGGAGGAGTGGTCGAGCGCTACGGCCGGATCGTCGATGCCGGCATCGCCCTCCGATTCCAAATGCCGGCGGGGATGAAGAGCCCCTCACCGATCTCGGTCGCGGCGACCGACCGCACCGTGGAAGTGACGGCGCCGAAGATGATTCGTTAGTCCTGTACATGCCAAGTGGCATGTACAGGGTAAAGAAGTTAAGGGTTAAGAGTTAAGGTCTCCGACCGGTCTTAACCCTTCACTCTTTACTCTTAACTTGCTTCAGGGTTGGCGGAGGGTGGAAATGTTAGATCAGTCGTTCGTGCAGAGCCCGTGAGACGGCCTCGAGGCAGTTGGCCGAGCCGAGAGTGCGCAGGACACCCTGAATGTGGGTGCGTACCGTGTGCACGCTGATGCTCAGCTCTCCAGCGATCTCCTGCGACGTCTTGCCCTCGGCAAGCAGGAGCAACACCTCCATCTGACGGCGGGTCAGATGAGGCGGTCGGCTGGTCCCCCGCTGGTCGGCGCCGGTCGCCTGATTGGCGCCCGGTACGACGACCCCCGGGACGTTGGCCTGCGCGAGTAGGCGGTCAATGGCCTCGTCCGCGCGCCGCCGGCGGTGCATCGGGGTCATCAGGTAGATCATTCTGTACTCGGTTGCCTTTGGCCCGATCACAACGACGGTCGACACCGCGACCCGAATCATCTTGCCGTTGGCCGTGATGATGGCGAGCTCGAAGCTTTGCGGGGCCTCGCCGATGCGAATCATCTCGTGGAACGCGTCGTGGTCGGCCGACAACCGGTTGCCGTGAACATCCCGCGCCTGGATGACCCACTGGAGGTTGCGGCCGATCACCTCCTCCGCGGTGAAACCGAAGAGCTCGACGGCGGCGGCGTTCCAGTGGAGAATCTTGTTGTCGCTGTTGGTGGCGATGGCGGCACGGGCGGCGTTCTCGACGATGGTGGGGACGTTGGGGAAGATGACGGGCTCCGCGGCCGGCGCTGCGCGCGGGGCGCCAGGAGGCATCCGGTGGATTTTGGCGGTTGCGCGCGCGTTTCGGCCGCCACCCGGTCCGCCTGATTGTTGCTTTGGCTTCTTGGCCACTGTCACCTCACGCCGCAGCATTCCAGCCCCACCCCAGTCTCGCCGCCCTCCATGACAAACCGTATATCCATACTATCAAAACCCCGGCCGGTTGTCCGGCGGGATCGTTGCCGTTTGAACGCATCGTCGACCACCTCGAAGCGATCGGCGTCGAGGGCCTGCGAGGCAACGGCGCCTTCTGGCCTGTGCTAGCCTTCAATCCTCGGCACGTCGCGAAGCGAGACCCGTGAGATTCACTGCGATGTGGTGAGATGGTCAGGCCGGCCCGGCGGCCGCGTGAGAGGTCGATCATGGAGCACTCACAACCCGATCACGACGTCGGCTCCTCGGTTCCGGTGGTTGCGATCGTTGCCTCGGTCGTTGCGCTGGCCGTGATCGTCGGCGGATTCTACGGCTATCGCGCGCTGTCGGGAGACCACGCCCAGGATGAGATCGTCATCGCCACCGGCCCGGAAACCGGCACCTACCACGCTCTCGGGAAGGCTCTCGCGCGGGTGCTCGAGGGCGCGAGCATCGTCGAGTCGGCCGAGGTTGTTTCCACCGGCGGAAGCGTCGAAAACATGGAACGGATCGACGGTGCCGGCGGCGGCGCCGACCTCGCCTTCGTTCAGAGCGATACCCCGATCGGCAACAACGCCCGCCTGTTGGCGCCGCTTTATAACGAGGTCCTGCACATTCTCGTGAGCAGGTCGGATGCGGACGAAATTCGGAGTATTTACGACCTGCGGGGAAGACGGGTCTCTCTCGGCCCCGCGGGTTCCGGAACCCGCCAACTCTCGAAACGCGTGCTCGATCATTTCGGGGTCGAGGTCGGTGAAGACCTGGCGTTGTTGCCGGTCGACGCGACGGCGGGGTTGATCGATGGATCGGTCGACGCGGCGTTCATCCTCAACGCTATCCCGTCTCGGATGGTCGCCCAGCTGGCCGAAAAGGACGCGATCCGATTTCTTTCGCTCGGTGACGCTCAAGAGTACGGCAACGAATCGGATGCGCTCGCCCTCGTCTTTCCCACCATCCGCGGCACGACGATCCCGCGTTCGACCTACGTCCGGCTGCCGAAGGAGCCCGTGCAGACCATCGAGGTGTCGGCGATGCTGATCGCGCGCCGGGACCTCGATGTGAATCTGGTGCGCAACATCACAGCCGCAGTCTTCGAGAACCGTTCGGGCGCCGCCGGGTTGGAGGGCACGGACCTGGCGGTTGCCGGCAGGATCCGTGAGGATTACCGTCCCGGCGCCGTGACCATCCCGTACCACCGCGGTGCGGTGGCGTACTATCACCGCGAGGAGCCTGCGTTCTTCGTCGAGTACGCGGAGGCCATCAGCCTCGGCCTCACCCTCCTGGTTGGCCTCTACTCGGGCTCCATAGCGTTCCGCGAGTGGATGCGGAGGCGTATGAAGAACCGCATCGACGCCTATCTCCTGGAGGTCGAAAGCCAGACCGCCGACCTCGCCTCGCTGTCGCTCGAAAAGTTGATCGAGCACCGCGACGCGCTCGATGCCGTGCGTCACCGGGCCTTTTCAGATCTCGTATCAGAACGCCTCCTGGCCGACGAATCGTTCACCATCTTCCAAAACCACCTGCGTGACGAGTTCACCGCCATAGAGGCCCGGATCCAGGAGAAGACGATTTCCGGATAAGGGCTCCGGGACGTCTTGTGGGGCAGCCGTCCCGGCTGCCATGCGACGGTTCGTGGATGAGACTATTTCGTGGCGCACACGGCAGGCGAGACGCCTGCCCCACAAGGGCTCCGGGATGTCTTGTGGGGCAGGCGTCCCGCCTGCCAATCTCAATGATCCCGGGAAGCCGAGAAGCAGAAAGCGAAGCCTGATGCCGGTGGGCGGCAAATCCGAAA
>JAIVTZ010000355.1:0-4732 GCA_049188105.1 Deltaproteobacteria bacterium
CTCGCTGGTGGTGATGGAGCTCGACACTCCCGGTGGGCTGGTGGACACGACCCGCGACATCACGACGGCCATCGCCACCTCACCGGTTCCGGTAGTGGTCTTCGTGACCCCTCCCGGAGCGCGGGCCGCATCGGCCGGTTTCTTCATCCTCATCTCCGCCGATGTTGCGGTGATGGCGCCGGGCACCAACACCGGCGCCGCCCACCCGGTGGGCGGGCAGGGGGAGAACCTCCCCGAGGATGTCCGCGACAAGATCACCAACGATGCGGCGGCCATGGCGAGGTCGCTGGCCGAGCACCGCGGGCGCAACCCGGAGGTCGCGGAGCGCACGGTCATGGAGAGCATCTCGCTCACCGCCGAGGAGGCTCTGGAGGAAGGGCTCATCGACTTCATGGCGGTCAATTTTGACGATCTGCTGGATCAACTCGACGGCTTCGAGGTGACCCGTTTCGACGGTACGGTCGAAACCTTAGAGCTCGGCTCGCCGGAGCTTGTGGACATCGAACCGACCTTTGCCGAGAGGCTTTTCTCGGTGCTGGCCAACCCCAACATCGCCTACCTGCTGATGGCCCTGGGCGCCCTCGGCCTGTATGTCGAGATCACCCATCCGGGAGGGATCCTGCCCGGTGTTGTCGGCGTCGTCTTCTTGCTCCTGGGTCTCTATTCGGTTTCGGTCCTGCCGGTGAGCTGGACCGGGGTGGCCTTGATCTTCGTCGCGGTGATGCTCTTCATTCTGGAGGTGAAGGTGACGAGCTACGGGTTGCTGACCGTGGGCGGCATCATCTCGTTTGTGCTCGGCTCGCTGATGCTCTTCGACGGCCCGATCCCGGCCATGAGGGTGAGCATGGGGGTGGTGCTGCCGACCGCGGTGGTGGTGGCAACCCTCACCGGCTTCCTGCTCACCCGTGTGCTGTGGGCCTTCCGTCAGCAGCCGATGACCGGGCGTGAGGGTCTCGTCGGCGAGATCGGTCGGACGATCGGTGAGATTGCACCGGAGGGCAAGGTGGCGGTGCACGGCGAGTACTGGAACGCACGCAGCGTCGGATCCGCGATCGCGGACGGCGAGCGCGTGCGGGTGATCACGGTGCGGGACAGCTGGATCGACGTCGCCTCCGTCGGCGACCATGAGGAAGGGAGTGCATGATGGGTATTCTAGGTTCCGGCTTCGGTTTGGCGATTTTCTTTGCGGTCTTCATCGTCTTCAAGTGGATCAACATCCTCAACGAGTACGAGCGGGGCGTGATCTTCCGCCTCGGGCGGGTGCTCAAAGAGCCCAAGGGCCCCGGTTTCGTCTTCGTCTTCTGGCCCATCGACCGCATGGTCAAGATGAGCCTGCGGACGGTGGTGCACGACATCCCGCCGCAGGACGTGATCACCCGCGACAACGTGTCGGTCAAGGTCAACGCGGTGGTCTACTTCCGGGTCATGAACCCGGTCAGGGCGGTGGTCGAGATCGAGAACTACGTCTACGCCACCTCGCAGCTGGCCCAGACCACCCTGCGGGCGGTTCTCGGCGAGGTTGAGCTGGACGACCTTTTGACCAAGCGCGAACGGCTCAACGTGCGGTTGCAGTCGATGATCGACGAGGCCTCCGATCCGTGGGGCGTCAAGGTCTCCATGGTCGAGGTCAAGCACGTCGATCTGCCGCCGGACATGCAGCGGGCGATTGCCAAACAGGCGGAGGCCGAGCGTGAAAAGCGGGCCAAGATCATCCACGCCGAGGGCGAGCTGGTCGCGTCGGTGAAGCTGGCGGAAGCGGCGGACGTGATGGCGAAGAATCCTCTGACGATCCAGCTGCGATACATGCAGACCCTCGCCGAAATTTCGACCGAGAACGCCTCGACCATCGTCTTCCCGATGCCGATCAACATCCTCGAAGGACTGTCGAAGTTCGTGAACAAAGGCGAGTGATACACAAGATGGTGTGCGATCGCGCATTTTGCAAGACCAAGAGTCAGGTATGAGCCGCAGCTACTACGTGATCGAGTTGAGTGCGCGCTGGTTGACCGTGCTCCTGATCGCGCTGGCGCTGGTCATGGTGATCGCCTTTGCCCTCGGCTACGGCGCTGCCTGGTCGGTGCTCACGGCCGAGCTGACCCAGGGCGAGATGACCGCGCTGCAGGCGGCGTCCACGCCGACGCCGACGGAGATACCCGAGGTGGTGATTCCGACCTCGGTCCCGACGCCTGCAGCCGAGCCGACCGAGACATCGCCGCCGTCACCGACCGCGACACCATCTCCCGAACCGACGGCGCCGCCGACGCCGCGACCGACGCCGACCGCAGCGGCCACCGAGTTCTTCGTGCAGGTGCTCGCTTCGGCGAAGCAGCAGTCGGTGGACGCGGCCCGGACCCGGCTCGAGGGCCTCGGTTTTGCGGGTGATCACCAGCACCTGATCACGGTGCAGGGTGCCGGCGCCGGCGTGCTCTACAAGCTGAGGATCGGCCCGTTCCCGGACCGCATCTCTGCCGACCGGGTGGCGCTGCGGATGAGCGCCGAGGGTTTTCCCGACGCCTGGGTGGTCGCGCCGTGAGCTTTGCAGGCCGGATCCCGGGACCGGCGCTGCCGGATTGGATCCGCTCGCGCCGGCTGCAGCTCGGCGAGCTGCACGAGATCAAGACGCGGATGCGCTCGGGGGGCCTGCACACGGTGTGCGAGGAGGCGCGCTGTCCCAACCGCTCCGAGTGCTTCGCCCGTGGAACCGCCACCTTCCTCATCAACGGCCGGGTGTGCACCCGCAACTGCTCCTACTGCTCCATCGCCCACGGTCGCCCATCGGCCCTCGATCCCGAAGAATCGCGGCAGCTGGTCGAGGCGGTGGTCGAGATGGGTCTCGAGCATGTGGTCATCACCGCCGTCGACCGGGATGATCTTCCGGATGGCGGTGCGGGCGGGTTTGTGGAGTGCGTAAACCTGCTCCGCGAGCTTGATGAGCCGCCGACCGTGGAGGTCTTGACGCCGGATTTCCGAGGCGACATGGCGTGTGTCGATCGGATCATCGACGCCGGTCCCGAGGTGTACAACCACAACGTGGAAACCGTGCCGCGGCTCTATCGTGAGGTGCGGCGGTCGGGACGCTACGCGTGGGCCCTGGAGGTCCTGCGGCGGGTGGCAGACCGCGATTCCTCGATGCTTCCGAAGTCCGGCATGATGGTGGGCCTCGGCGAGACCCACGACGAGGTCGTCGAGGTGCTCGCAGATCTCCGCGACGCCGGCTGCCGGATGGTGACCATTGGCCAGTACCTGCGGCCGACCCCGAAGCAGGTCGCGGTGGTGCGGTACTGGGCGCCGGAGGAGTTCGTCGAGCTCGAGAAGGCCGGCGCCGAGCTCGGACTCGAGGTCTTCGCCGGGCCCTTCGTGCGCTCGTCCTACCGTGCCGAGGAGGCATTCCTCAAGGTCGTAGGCCAGAGCTGAACCACAGAGACACAGAGGCACAGAGAAGAAACCGCAGATAACGCAGATCAGCGCAGATCCATCCAGCCATCCAAGATCGCCCACAGATCACACAGATAGACACAGATAATCGCAAGGGGCTGGGGTGGCGGCGATGCCGGCGATCGCCGACTGCCGGTGGGAAGCCTGTCTGCTCCGAACGCGAGCGTTCGTCGCAGCCACGCATCCCACCGGCCGACGCGCCAGGGGCGCGTCGGTTCCGCCTCGCCCCTCTCCTTTTTGGAAGGGGAGACGCCGTCCATTCGCCAACAGGGGCTGAGGAGTGGCGAGGCCTGCGCTCTTCGAGAGCGTAGGCCGCTGGGTCGTGACATCGCGCCGGACGCTTGCGTCCGAAGCGATTGTCCGGCCCAGCGGTTCCCGGCCGTTGTCCGACGACGGCCGGGATCTCGTCACGTGTTCGAGTCTCCCACGGGACCATCTGCGTCTATCTGCGTGATCTGCGGTTTTCTCCGGTGCGTGGGCAGATCTGTGTTCATCTGTGTGATCTGTGGGCAAATTGCGATGGGTGGGTGGCTCTGTGCGCTCTCTGTGCCTCTGTGTCTCTGTGGTGGTTCGTGCGATGGTGGCGGCACGGCTATACTCTCGGCCATGCCAAAGGGATGGTTCATTACCTTCGAGGGCGGGGAAGGGACCGGCAAGAGCACCCAGCTCGGGCTTCTGGACGACTGGCTGCGTGCCCTGGGCCACCGCACGGTGCATTCGCGGGAGCCGGGCGGTACGCCGCTGGCCGAGGCGGTGCGGGCGGTGCTCCTCGACCCGGCGCTCGAGCCGGACGGACTGAGCGAGATCTTCCTCCTCGAGGCCGCGCGCCACGACCACGTGGAGAGGGTGGTGCGGCCGGCCATGGCGGCCGGCGCGGTCGTCCTGTGCGATCGCTTTACGGACTCGTCCCTCGTTTACCAGGGCCTGGTGCGCGGCCTCGGTTGGGACGAGGTGGCGGGGCTCAACCGGCTCGCCACCGGCGGGCTCGCGCCGGATCTGACCATCGTCCTCGACATGGACCCGGAGATCGCGCTCGCCCGCGCCCATGCCCGGAACTCGGAAGGGTCGGCGCGCGAGAATCGGCTCGACGACGAACCGGCGGAGTTCCACCGGCGGGTCCGCGAGGGCTTTCTCGAGCTCGCCGAGCGCGAACCGGATCGGGTCCGGGTGATCGCCGCGGATGGCCCGCCCGAAAAGGTCTTCGCCCGCATCCACCCGGTCCTCCCCGAGGATCTGCGATGAGCGACGATCCGGTCAGGTGGTGGGATAGGAAAGTGCTCGACCGGGAGAGGTGGGG
>JAIVTZ010000356.1:0-4726 GCA_049188105.1 Deltaproteobacteria bacterium
GGGGTGGACGATCGCCGAAGGACCCGTCGAGTTCGGGCCGGAGGACCTTTACGACTACCTGAACGGCGCCGCGGAGCGCTACCTGTCCTACGGATTCGTCCAGGCCCTCCACCTCCGGTACGAGATCGAGGGCGATGACCGGTCGGGAATCACCCTGGATCTCTACGACATGGGCTCAGATCAAGGGGCGTTCGGCATCTACAGCATGGGACGCCGACCCGACAGCCCGGCTTTCGACTGGGGCACCGAGGGCTCCGCCGGCGGCAACGCGGCCCAGGCCTTCCAGGGCCGGATCTTCGTCCACGGGGTCGCCGACTATGACGAACCGAGTGCGGTCTCCGCTCTGCACGGGATGATCCGGGATGTTACCGGGAAGATCACCGGCGAGGGCTCATGGCCGGCGGTGCTCGACCCGTTGCCGGACCACGGTCTGGTGGCGCGCAGCGAGAAGTATGTGGCGGCGGATCTGCTCGGCCACTCCTTCCTCCCGGGAGGCGTGCTGGCGACGTACCGGATCGGCGGCCACGAGGCGCGTCTGTTTTTCTCGGACCTCGGCAGCGCCGCGCGCGCCCGCGAAGCGGTGGCCCTGCTCGAGGACCGCAGGGCAGCGCGGGTCGACGTCGAAAGCACGCCATCGCCCGGCGCCGGCGGCTTCAGCTACTCGGATCCGGAGGCCGGGTCCGGCACGGTCATCTCCGCCGGCCGCTTTGTCGCGGGGATCCACAGCGACACGCCGGGCCTCCCGGTCGAGTCGCAGAACCGCCTGCTCGGAGATTTGGTGAGAGAGCTGACGCGTGCGGAGTGAGAAGAGCGGGTTCATCGTGCAGCCGAGACGGCTGCGCCACAAAACCGGCCCGGAGACTTTGTGGTGCAGGCGTCTCGCCTGCACATTCCGGCGTTCCTAAGAAACTTCGGAGTTTCGGTATTCTTGCCCGGTGAATATGGAGGGGAGATCAGGGCGCATCCGGGAGGTGCTGCGCACCATCGGTCCCGGGCTGGCGATCGCCGCCACCGGGGTCGGCGCGGGAGACCTCCTGGCCGCCATGCTGGCCGGGGCGAGCTTCGGGACGGCGCTGGTATGGGTGATCGTGGTCGGCGCGGCGCTCAAGTTCGGCCTCAACGAGGGCGTCGCCCGCTGGCAGCTGGCAACCGGCACCACTCTGCTCGAGGGTTGGTGCCGGTACCTGGGCTGGCCCGTGAAGGCGTACTTCCTGGTCTACCTGGTGCTCTGGAGCTTCATCGTCGCGGGCGGCCTGATGAGCGCCTGCGGGGTGGCGGCCCACGCCCTGTGGCCCGTGCTCAGCATCCGCAGCTGGGGGATCGTTCACTCGCTCGTCGCTCTCGCTCTGGTGGCTGCCGGTCGGTACGCCTTCTTCGAGACGGTGATGAAGGTACTGATCGGGTTGATGACCCTCACCCTCCTGGTCAGCGTGACGATGGTCGGCCCCGATCTGGGGTCGGTGCTGCGCGGGTTGGTGCCGACGCTTCCGCCCGGATCCGCGGCCGCCACCCTGAGTCTGATGGGCGGCGTCGGCGGCAGCGTGACCCTGCTCGCCTACGGCTACTGGATCCGCGAGAAGGGATGGCGGGGCTCGGATTCCCTCGGCATGGTGCGGATCGATCTCACGGTGGGATACGTGCTGACCGGTCTCTTCGGCATCGCCATGCTGCTCCTCGCCGCGGCCGTGCTCGGCGGCAGCGGAGGCCTGCCGGAGGGCAGCGAGAGCCTGATTGCGTGCGGAGACGCCATTCGCGACGCGACCACCCAGCGCTTCGGCGCCACCGCCGGTGCGGCGGGGGGGATGGTCTTTCTGGTCGGCGTGTGGGGCGCGATCTTCACCTCGACCCTGGGCGTGTGGAACGGTGTGCCGTACATCTTCGCCGATTTTCTCAACACCCTCCGCGGCAGCTACGGCGAGAAAGTGAATACGACAGCGTCCGCCTACCGTGGATTCCTGTTGTTTTTGGCGCTGCCTCCGATGGCGCTGCTCTTCCTCGACCGACCGATCTGGGTGATCAAGATCTACACGCTCACCGGGGGCCTTTTCATGCCTCTGCTCGCCGGCACGCTGCTGTGGCTCAACTCGAGGCGTTCTTTGGTCGGTGAGATGCGCAACGGATTTGTGGCTACCGGTACCCTGGTGCTCGCGCTGGTCCTGTTCCTGCTGATCGCGACCCGACAGCTCGCTGATATGCTCTAACCGATGGACGCCAAACCGCCACCTGGCCCCTTTGCAGATCGCTGGCTCCTCGACCCCGATGTGGTGTTTCTCAACCACGGGTCTTTCGGCGCGACCCCGAAGGTGGTGCTCGAGGAGCAGACGAGGATTCAGCGGAGAATCGAGTCGGAGCCGCTCCAGTTTTTTGACCACCACTATTTCGACGAGCTCGATGGGGCGAGGAGTGAGCTGGCCCGCTTTTTGGGCGCTCGGGTCGAGGATTTGGCTTGTGTCGCCAACGCGACGACCGGCGTCAACACCGTGCTCCGCAGCCTGGCCCTCGCTTCTGGGGACGAGCTCCTGGTCACCGACCACGAGTACAACGCCTGCCGCAACGCGCTCGATGCCGTGGCAGCCAGTGTCGGGGCAAGGGTCGTCGTCGCGCCCATCCCGTTTCCACTCGCCCAAGAAGACGACGTGGTAGAGACGATCTTCGACCGATTCTCCGACAGGACCCGTCTATTGCTCGTGGATCACGTGACGAGCCAGACCGGGATGGTGCTCCCGATCGAGCGTCTCGTCGCCGAAGCCCGAGCTCGCGGCGTTGACGTTCTCGTCGACGGGGCTCACGCGCCGGGGATGGTGGAGCTCGATCTCGACGCGCTGGGGGCTGCGTACTACACCGGAAACTGCCACAAGTGGATCTGCGCTCCGAAAGGGGCGGGATTCCTCCACGTCCGCGAAGACCGCCACGAGATGGTGCGGCCCCTGGTCATCAGCCACGGCGCAAATGCGACCTCGAACCGGCGCTCGCGCTTCCACCTCGAGCACGACTGGACCGGCACCAGGGACCCCAGCGCATGGCTGAGCGTGCCCGCGGCCATCCGCGAAATGGAGCGGATGGTCGAGGGAGGCTGGCCCGAGGTGCGACGGCACAATCGCGAGCTCGCGCTGATCGGTCGGCAGCTCCTCTGCGAGGCGCTCGAGATCGAGCCCCCATGTCCTGACACGATGATCGGCAGCCTGGCGTCGATCCCGCTGCCGGACGGCGAGGGCAGGCCGTCACACGATCTCTTCCCCTTCGATGTTCTCCAAGATCGGCTCTTCAATGACTACCGTATCGAAGTGCCGGTGATCGCGTGGCCGGCGCCCCCCAAAAGGCTGATTCGGATTTCGGCCCAGCTCTACAATCGGAGGGAACAGTACGCCTATCTCGCAGGTGCGTTGCGCAAGCTCGGTTTGTGACCCACAGCGGTTTCCCGTGTTTCAAGACAGCCGGAATTCAATTGCTTCGCAGTCGGTTTGTTTGATCGAGCGCTGCGATTGCGACTCGATTCAAAACAACCAAGGAGGAGTGAGATGACATTCAAATTGCCCGACCTGCCGTATGACACCAACGCGCTGGAGCCCTACATCGACACCAGGACCATGGGGATCCATCACAGCAAACACCACCAGGCCTACGTCAACAACCTCAACGCAGCCCTGGAGGGCCACCCCGAGCTGCAGGACAAGAGCGCGATCGAGCTGGTGATGGACCTCGACGCCGTGCCCGAAAGCATCCGCACCGCGGTGCGCAACAACGGTGGGGGCCACGTCAACCACAGCTTGTTCTGGACCGTCATGGGCCCGAAGGCCGGGGGCTCGCCATCGGGATCGCTGGCCGAGGACATCGACAGCAACTTCGGTTCCTTGGACGCATTCAAGGAGGAGTTCGCCACCGCCGCCAAGACCGTCTTTGGCAGCGGTTGGGCCTGGCTCTGCGTCGGTCCGGACGGCAAATTGCTGGTGACCAAGACCCCGAACCAGGACAACCCGATCTCCACCGGCGAGGGAATCCCGATCCTCGGACTCGACGTGTGGGAGCACGCCTACTACCTCGAGTACCAGAACCGGCGCCCCGACTACATCGAGGCGTGGTGGAACGTCGTCAACTGGGATCGGGTCGAGGGCTATTACACCGCCGTCAAGGTCGGAGGAAAGGTGATGGACGCCGCCGATTGGGCGAGCGCGCAGTGGAAGAAGTTCGGCGAGATTCTCGGCAAGCTCACCGACTGATTCGGTTGGCCTGCGAGCACGGGCGGCGGATTTTTCTTGAATAGCCGTGACGAATTCGGTTTTCCCGGTTATGATTTCGAGCGGAACCTATCGTTAATCTTTTTTCGGGAGGAATGAAATATGGGACAACTGGGTAAATGGGCGTTCATCGTCGGGTTCGTGATTTGTGTGGTCGCCGGTCTCGTGATCGCCGAGCCCTGGATGTACTGGGTGCTTGCGGTGCTCGGGCTGATCGTCGGCGTTATGAACATCACCGCAGCGGAGACGCAGGGCTTCCTGATCGCCTCCATCGCGCTGATGCTGTCGGCAACGTCGGTCATCGCCATTCCGTTTGTCGGGGTCGCCGTGACGGCGGTCCTCGCCAATGTCGTGGTCTTCATCGCGTCCGCGGTGCTGATCGTGGCTCTGAAGTCGCTCTTCGAGATCGCCAAGGACTGATTGGCATCGATCTCTAAAATCACAGCCCCCGGACCGCCGTGCGGCCCGGGGGCGTTGTTTTTCTGATTGCG
>JAIVTZ010000357.1:0-4713 GCA_049188105.1 Deltaproteobacteria bacterium
GTCATACGGGCTTCCCGGAGATCCTCGGTGGTCGCGTCAAGACCCTCCACCCGAGGGTGTTCGCGGGCATCCTCGCGGCCCCGACTGCCGAGCATGAGAAGGAGATCTCGGAGCTCGAGATCCCGATGATCGATCTTGTCGTGGTCAATCTCTACCCATTCCTCGAGACGGTCGCCCGCGACGGCGTGGATCTCGACGAGGCGGTCGAGCAGATCGACATTGGCGGACCCAGTCTGCTCCGGGCGGCGGCCAAGAACCACGCTCGGGTGACGGTCGTGGTCGATCCGGCGGATTACTCGACTGTTCTCGACGAGCTGGCCGGCGGCGGCACGACCCAGGACACCCGCCGCGATCTGGCGGTCAAGGTCTTCCGCCACACGGCCGCCTATGACGCGGCGATCGCCGCCCACCTGCCGCGGCTGATGGGACAGGAGCGGCCCGCGCCCGCGGCGGCGGTCGCCGGCGATCTTCTCCGCTGCGTCGAGGTGGAGCTGCGGTACGGCGAAAACCCCCACCAGTGGGGGGTGGTGGCGCGGCGCGAGCCGGCGGTGGGGCTTGCCGGCGCGGTTCAGATCCAGGGAAAGGCGCTGTCCTACAACAACCTCGGCGATGCCACCGGGGCCTGGCGGCTGGTCTCGGACCTGCCCGCGGCCGGGGTGGCGGTCATCAAGCACGCCAACCCGTGCGGCGTGGGCCTCGACGACAGCATGGTCGAGGCCTTCCTCAAGGCGCGGGCGACCGATCCGATATCGGCATTCGGTGGTGTGATCGCGGCTAACCGCGAGGTCGACCGCGCCTTCGCCGAGGCCGTTGTCGAGCAGTTCGCCGAGGTGGTGATTGCGCCCGGCTACGACGATGCGGCGCGCGAGGTGTTCGCGCGCAAGAAGAACCTGCGGGTGCTCGAGGCCGAACCGACCGCGGCCGGCGGTCTGGTGGTTCGGGACATCGACGGCGGATTCCTGATCCAGGCGGCGGATTCGGGCTGGGATGGCGAGGAGCGGGAGGTGGCCACCGAACGCGCGCCCACCGGCGGCGAAAGCCGGGCCCTCGAGCTCGCCTGGCTGGTGGTCAAGCATGTGGGGTCGAACGCGATCGTGGTCGGCGCCGAGGATCGGATCCTCGGTATCGGCGCCGGCCAGATGAGCCGGGTCGACGCGGCCAAGATTGCGGTCACCAAGGCCGCCGAGATGGGGCACGACCTGGAGGGCAGCGTCGCTGCTTCCGATGCCTTCTTCCCATTTCCAGATGGGGTGGAAGCGCTCCACGAAGCCGGCGTGCGAGCCGTGATCCAGCCGGGAGGCTCGATCCGTGACAACGATGTCGTCGAGGTCTGCGATCGGCTCGGTGCCGCGATGGTTCTGACGCGCCGGCGACACTTCAGACACTGAGCCACCAGGGTTCAGGGTCCAGGGTTCAGGGTTCAGGGTTCAGGGTTCAAGGTCCAGGGTTCACGGTTCAGCGCCCGCCCACCTGCGCCCTGTACCCTGCGCCCTGTGCCCTGTACCCAGGTTGGTGGGTGAGAATTCAACATTGAGAATTGAGAATTGAGAATTCCGCCGGTGGACCTCGTCGCCGATTCGGGCTAGCATGTGTTCATGGAGAGTTCACCGGAGGTGTCAGCGGCGTCAACTGGGCACGAGGTGGTGCTTCGCTATCGAGACGGGCACCTGCACCGCTGCATGCTGACGAGGGAGTTCACGCCGTTGGACTTCGCGGTTGAGGCAGAGGGAGATGGCGGCGAGACGATCCAGGTCAACATCTCGGATCTCAAGGCTATCTTCTTCCTCAAGGATCCCCGCCGCCGTGAGGCCGAGATGCAACTCGGCGCCACGGTCAGTGATTCGCCCGTGGGCGCGCCGGCCCGAGTCGAGTTCTTTGACGGCGAGATCGTCCACGGCCGGGTCGAGGAGTACCGGATGGAGAACAGCGGTTTCTTCCTCTACCCGACCTCGTCCGAGAGCAACAACGAGATGATTTTCGTGGTTGCCCGCTCCATCAACACCCTCAGTCTCGAGGGTTGATGAAAATCGGTCTGGCGGCGGCCGTCATCGGAGCATTGGCTTCCACGGTCGCGGCGGGGGGCGGCGGGATGGAAGCTCTCGAGGAGCTTGGGGGTGTCCTGCGCGGTGCACCGGCCTGGCAGGGCGAGTACCGCCAGGAGTACATCTCGGCGGGAATGAGTTCCGGTGAGGTTCTCGTCGGCGAGGTACTGACGGCATGGCCCGACCGCGCGCTCTTTCACACCGGCGACCCGACCACCCAGCTGATGGGTCTTGACGGCCGGGTCGTGCGCCTGGTTGATCTTTCGGTCCCCAGCTGTGATGAACACCTGCTGGACGACGATGAATGGGCGAGGATTCCACTGGCCGCCGTCCTCGATCCGAAATCTGCGCTGCTTCATTTCACAGTTCTTGAGCACGGTGAGCACGGGTTCGCGCTCGTGCCCCGTGAGCCCGGAGGGGTGGCACGCCTCGAGGTGGTGCTGAACGATGCGAATCTCCCGCAGGAGGTGGTGGTGATCGATCCTCAAGGCGCCACCAACCGCCTCGTGTTCACCAACTGGCGATCAAGCGACGGCCCTCCGGGCGGCTCTTGGCTGCCAGACCCACCTCCCGGCCTCGACTGCGTAGGCGACAACTCCTAGCCCGCCCGCCGTCCGCGATCTTCGATCGCGGAGTAACTCAAAACTCAAAACTCAAAACTGGCGCGGGGTGGATGGGTGGAAAATCCGAAATCCGAAATCCGAAATCCGAAATTTCTTTCGGACGGGGTAGGGGCTAGACGCCCCTGTCCAGGAGCATCTCGCTTGCGTGGATGAGCGCGTCGCGCTCGAATCCGGGCGGGAAGGCGTCGACCTGCTCCGCGGCCCTGGCCGCATACTTCCTGGCCCGTCGGCGGACTTCGTCGAGGACTCCCGACGTGCGGACCATATCGAGGACCTCTTCTTCCGAGATGGTATCGAAGACGCCGCGCGACACGACATCCTCGAGACGTTCTCGATTGCGCCGGTCGAGCCGCGGCAGGAGCAGGATGATCGGGAGGGTCGCGCGGCCCTCGCGAAGGTCTGCCATTACGGGTTTTCCGAGATCGGCCCTCGCGGCCGTGAAATCCAGAAGATCATCGACCAGCTGGAATGAGATCCCTACGTTGCGGCCGAACTCGAGCAGGCGTTCGGTGAGGTGGAGGGTGGCGGGTTGAAACAGAGCCGGCAACGCGCATGCGGCGGAAAACAGCTCGGCCGTCTTTCGTTGGGTGATGTCCATGTAGGTGGGCTCGTCGATATCGAGCCGGCCGCGAACCTGATCGGCCAGGATCTCGCCCTCGGTCATCCTCAGAGTCGCCGAGGTGAGAATCCTCATGACATCCACGTCACCGAGCTCGAGGCACAGATCCATGGTTCGGGTGTACAGCCAATCGCCGACCAGAACCGACGTCTCGTTGCCCCACATTTTGCTGGCCGTCGGTTGGCCCCGCCGCAAATCCGATTCATCAATGATGTCGTCGTGGATCAGGGTTGCCGTGTGGATCATCTCCACCACCGCGCCGTAACGCACGTCACGCTCGCCCGTGTAGCCGAGCATTCGGCTGACCAGAAGCACGAACGCCGGCCGCAACCGTTTCCCACCGCTGCCGAGGACATAGGTAGCGACCTCGCGAACCATCGGTTGGGCACGCTCGAACTCGCGGGTGAAGAACTCCTCGACCTGGTCGAGACGTTCGAGGACAGGACCGAAGACCTGGCGAATCTGCCGTGCCTGTCGGAGAGAGCTCACTGTCGCTTTCACGTGCGGAGGATAGCACGGAGGAGAGTTACGAATTCGGAATTAGGAATTCGGAATGCCGCGCCTTTTGAATTCTCAGTTCTCAGTTCTCAATTCTCAATTCCCCTCTACCAGCCCCGGTTCTCCGGGAGGGTGGGCTGGAATTCAAAATTGAGAATTGAGAATTGAGAATTGGACTTTCAATCAACTCCAAACGGCTAGGAGTCTTCCCAGGGAAGTGCGCGCTCTTTGTGCGTGGGGATGTACCGAGTCATGACCGCAAAGAGTGATGACTTTGCGATAACAATCGACAGCAGCTTGCTCATCTTCTCGACAGTGATGACGGAGGTGCCCCTTCATTAACCAGGCTTCTGTGTGGTGTGGGTCTACCTTCAGGATTCGGTCGAGGAAGATCTCGGCAACATCCCATCTTTCTTCGGATATTGCCCGTGCAGCGTGTGAACGATAAATCCGAATCTGCGAGTCATCTTCCCATTTCTTGGTACGCGGTTCGCGGTGAAATATATCGAAGGTTTTCATCTCTTTCGATTCGAGAATGTCTCATTTTGAAAATTTGTCAAGAAATATTTAAAAGAAACCCACATTTATTGTGGCGAGCGGGGGGAATATTTTTCGAGGCCCACCATCGAGAGTTTTTTTCGACGTGCGTTGGGCCGGTTCCTGAATCTGGTTTCCATCGCAAGGAGTCGGCGATTTCGTCCCAGATTGAGCTCCCGATTTGGCCAAGAACATGAGCGAGAAATAGTGGTTTCAAGCGGCCGGGCGGCCACGGTTTCCTGGGGCGCCACGAGGCGGGACCGGGCGGGAGAAGAGTCGGGTATGATGGCGCCATGAGCCGAGGGTCCGAGACTCCGCCGTTTGTTCATCTTCATCTGCACAGCCACTACTCGCTGCTCGACGCAGCGATTCGGATCCCGGAGCTGGCGGAGCA
>JAIVTZ010000358.1:0-4704 GCA_049188105.1 Deltaproteobacteria bacterium
TTCAATCATCTGGATCATAGCTGCCTCCTCAAAAGACAGCTACCTCCAGCGGTGGGACATATGTCAGGTATGGAGGGGCGACAGACAGCGCTATTGTCTGTCGCCCCTTCAGGGCTCCGGGGTCTGAAAACGCCCATGACCTGGGGCTGACGCCCCAGGCTATGGATATGTCGCGCCTTCGGCGCTCGATCGCATGCCCGATTCCGGAAACTGCCTCTCTCAAGATACTTCTGGTTTTTTTCTGAAAGGTCGAGTTGGCCGCGGCCCTGCAACATCGAGGGTGGTGTATCGTATTGATATTGATATTCAAAAACTGGGTGAGAGGAGCTAAAAATGTCGGACGCAGGAAAACAAGGACAGTTCGTATGGTACGACCTGATGACCAGTGACCCAAAGGCTGCCGAGGATTTCTACGGCAAGCTCATCGGTTGGGGCACGCAGCCGATGGATGGTGGGGACAAGCCCTACACCATGTGGACCAACAACGAGACCCCCATTGGCGGCGTGATGGAGCTGCCCGAGGAGGCCCGCGCAGCCGGTGCGCCGCCAAACTGGATCGCGTACGTGGCGGTCGAGGACGTCGATGCAACGGTCGAACAGGCCGTCGGTCTTGGAGGAAGCACCTTGCATCCACCGACCTCGATCGAGGGTGCGGGCCGCTTCGCGGTGTTGGCCGATCCCCAGGGCGCCGCCTTCGCCGTCTACACCCACGCCGGAGAGGAGGAGGGCCCGTCGGGTCCGCCGCAGGTGGGGCAGTTCTCGTGGAACGAGCTCGCTACCTCCGACTACAAGAAGGCGTTCGCCTTCTACTCGGAGCTCTTCGGGTGGAAGCCGCAGGAGGCGATGGACATGGGCGAGGCGGGCATCTACCAGCTCTACGGACTCGGTGATGCGCCGCTGGGCGGCATGTTCAACAAACCGGACGAGATGCCCGGCCCGCCGATGTGGCTGTACTACATCTCGGTCGACGACGTAACCACCGCGGTCGATAAGGTGAAGGAACTGGGTGGACAGGTCGTGAACGGACCCATGGAGGTGCCGGGTGGTGATTTCATCGCCCAGTGCCTCGATCCGCAGGGTGCGCTGTTCGCGCTGCACTCATCGGCTTCATCGGGCTGACGTCACGGTTGAGTGCCGTGCGACAATCGCCCAGTGTGCCCCGCCATAATTGGGGTGTAGTATCGAGGGCGCCGAGGCGCCTTCCTGCCTGCACTTCGCGACCGATAAATACCTTATGTATATTGAGGAAGCGAAGTGCAGGCAGGATGGATGCATCGGCGACCGAATACCACTCCAATTGTGGCGGGGTACACTCGCGTCGCGAGGGCTAGGAGTGCTCGCGTTCGGCAGCGGCCTCGATTTCCCGGACCCGTTCGCGTACCACGAGCTCGGCCATGTCAGGGATGACGTCCCACGCGATATTCTCGATCCGATCACCCGCCAGCTCGAGCAGGCGTCTCGCGATGCGGTCCACGTCCTCGTCACTGAGACCGGTGGACTCGGGTTCGCCGGCGTGCTCCAACGACGAAACCTGTTCGGTGACGTCCTGGGTGTCGGCGTCCTGCATGTCAACCTCGGTCGACTCTGCCTCGATCTCGGCGCTGGCCTCCTTCTCTTCCGGTGGCTGCTCCGCCATCACGGCCGCCACGTTGATGGGGGTCGTCATGGTGTTGTCAATGTATTCACCCGCGATTGCAGACTCCTCGATCTCCAGACCTTCATGCGGGAAGGCCTCCTCATCGGTGGCGTCGGCCGAAAACGGGTCCTTGGCCGGGCCGGGCGACTGCGGGTCGACAAAGACCTCGTCCTCGGTCGTCTCGACCATCTCGGAGAAGTCGGTTGTGGCCGTCGCCTCGGCGGCGGTCGGTGCCTCCGAGAAAACCTCGGCGTCCGAGGGCTCCGCCACGTCTGGGAGGACCGGCGGCTCATCCTCTTCGGCAGGTTCATCGAGAGCGAGCTCGAATCCCGTCGGCTCGTCCTCTGTCCTCTGGGAGATTCCCTCCTCGGCGGATATCACGGCATCCGCGTCGTATTCGTGCGGGTCGACAAAGACCTCGTCCTCGGTCGTCTCGACCATCTCGGAGAAGTCGGGTGTGGCCACCGTATCGGCGGGGTTCGGTGTCTCCGAGAAAAACTCGTCGTCCGGCGGCAGCGCTACGTCGGGGAGGACTGGCGGCTCATCCTCTGCGGCAGGTTCATCGAGAGCGAACTCGACACCCGTCTGCCCGTTCTCTGCCCTGTGGGTGATTTCCTCCTCGGTGGATATCACGACGTCCTCGTCGTCTACGGATGTGGCTTCGATATCGGTAGGCGACCGCCCATCATCGGCGGTCACGTCGGTGTCCTCGAACTCCATCTCGTCTCCAACGAAGTCGGCTTCGTCGGGGACATCGATTGGTGGCGGCGGAGTGACCTCTACGTCGAGAGCCGGGGCCGCGCCGGTCGATGGAGCGGGTGGCGGAGCGGCGCCCAGAGCACCGGCAAGGCGGTCTACAGTTTCCAGCAGCTTTCGCGCCTCGAAGGGTTTGGTGGTGATCTCGGAGCAACCCACGGCGAGCGCACGATCCCGGTCGAAGGGTTCGAATGTCCCGGTGAGCAGGATGACCGGTACGTGGAGATAATCGGCGTTCGACTTGATTTCCTGACACACCTCGTAGCCGTCTCGGCCGGGCATGATCACGTCGCAGATCACCACGTCGGGTCGGCACTCCGGAAGTCGTTGGAGGAGTTCGTCCCCGCTCGAGACGGCGACCACCTCGTAATCGGTGTCCGCGAATGTCAGCTCAACGACCTTCTGGATGGTGAGGCTGTCGTCGGCAAGCAGAATCGTGCGGCTCATGGATGTCCCTCGCTCTCTCTATCGGCTCGTTTTTTCGTGGCTCGACGCGACCTTCGATCGGTGATTATTTGTTCGGTCTAAGTCATTGCAAGTCTTCCACTATCATAACTTATGTACCATGGAGGTGCGGAATCTGTCAACGATGCCCGAGCACCTGGGATTGTGACGGAACCTTGGTTTCCCGGGACCGGGAGGCGCCGGATCGGTCGCGAGGCAAAGGCAGGGCTTGCCTCGGCGCCCTTGGTACTACACCCCAATTATGATTGGGCACACTCGGATCATGCCTCCCCCAGCCCGCGAAGGAACGAAAGTGCGTGGAGGGGTCTGTCGGCCGCCTCGCGAGCGCGGCGGTCGAGCCAGCGAGCGACTCCCGGTGGAACCGGAGGTGGAACCTCGGTGACGGGCCTGCGGCGGCAGGCGGCCAGAAATTCAGTGTCGCCCTGGGTGAGGTCGGCGCCAATCATCTCCGGGGACGGGAAGACTCCCCCGAGGACCAGAGTCCAGAACTCGGAGTAGGCCGCCACCACGCCGACATCCGTCCCCCCGAGAAGGGCGTCGAGCGCCGCGGCGCCGAGGCGAAACATGCGCTCCGCCTCCTCACCCGGTGGGCAGAAGGTGAGCAGGAGTTCCGCGACCACTGCTGCCGACGACGACCGCTCGAGATTGCTGGCAAGGGGGAATGAGCTCGTCACCAGATCGATGTGACGGAAGGTAGCGAGCTCGGCGCTCGGTTTCTGGTACAGACTGACCTGGACCCGCGACAGGATCTGGGCGGCGCCGGCGGGCGGAGCCTTGCCACCGCGCGCGCGGCGTAGGACCCCTCGCTGAACCCCGTTGCGGTGCGTGAGCACCGCAAGCACGAGGTGGCGGTCGCGAAAGGGATGATGGTCCAGGACCAGAGCGTCGTCGTCGATGATCGCCACCGGCACATGATATCGGACATAGACGTTAGAACGTTAGAACGTTAGAACGTTCAACGTTGCGACGTTGACGGAGTGGGGGAGTTTTGAGTTATGAGTTTTGAGTTACCCGTGCCCCCGGATCCTCGCCGGGGGGAGGGATGGAAACTCAAAACTCAAAACTAAAACCTCAAAACTCCTCCGCGGGCGGGCGGACGGCAAATCCGAAATCCGAAATCCGAAATTCCGGCATTCCTAATTCCGAATTCCGAATTCCGAATTCCAAATTCCCTCCGTGTTACCCTCCCGGCGTGCCTCAGTGGCTGAAGACTGCCGCATTTCTGATTGCCATGCTGTTTGCGATGGCCCTGCTTCCGAGCGCCGGCGCTGCGGTTGGCTCATGGTGGAGTCTGCTGCCGCCGCTGGTGGCGATCCTGCTCGCGCTCGCCTTCCGCGATGTCCTCATCGCCCTCTTCATGGGGGTATGGATTGGGACCACCATGGTGGCCGGCGGCAACCCGGCCGCCGGGTTTCTGCGCCTGATCGACACCAACGTCCGTGACGCACTCATCGAACCGGATCATATGAGCATCATCATTTTCTCGATGCTGCTCGGCGGCATGGTCGGCGTGATGAGCAGAAGCGGCGGAACCGTCGGCGTGGTTCGCGCCCTCGAACCGCTGGCGACGACGCCGCGGCGGGCCCAGATCGTGACCTGGGTGATGGGGGTGCTGATCTTCTTCGACGATTACTCCAACACCCTCATCGTGGGCAACACCATGCGCCCGGTGACCGATCGTCACTGGGTGAGCCGGGAAAAGCTCGCCTTTCTGGTTGATTCCACCGCTGCTCCGGTTGCGTGCGTGGCGCTGGTTTCCACCTGGATCGGTTACGAGGTGTCGCTGGTCGGCGATGCGCTGGTCAAGGCCGGGTCGGAGCTCAACCCCTTTTCGGTCTTCCTCGCAT
>JAIVTZ010000359.1:0-4685 GCA_049188105.1 Deltaproteobacteria bacterium
GACATCCTCCAGGTCTGCGACAGCGAAGACGAGGCTCGGCAGAAGCTGGCACAGGTTCATTCGAGCTGACAACCGGGTATATTCTCTCCCAAAAGCGAGATCGCTCCCTTCGGTGCTAGACTTCTCCTGAGTTTCAGGAAGAGACATGTCACAGGAACGACCCGGCGACGGCGGCGAAAGAGACCGCCGCCGTCAGCACGAGAAACGCGAAAAAACTCAGTCGGCGTCGATGAGTTGTGTCTTCTTGGGTCATCGAGTGTCCTCCTGATAGAGGCGGGGAGTCGCTTTCCCCGTCTCACAGCAATACGGGTTTTCCTCGATGACGTTGCACCGGGATGCCGCGGATGCATGCGGTCGCGCCGTCGCGGTGCAGCCGGGTCATGAGGTTGCGCTCCTTTGCCACGGCGTTGCCCTCTACCACTTGGGCCGTTATCCGGAGACGGCCGAGCCTACTCTTCTCACCGGTTTTCGTAGCGAGGGGTGCGAAGCGCAACTACCCGCCAGGTTCGTCGCGAGTCGGGCATGTGAGTGAAGCACTATCCGTATCGTGTAGTTTTTAACCAGCACGAGAAACCGTACTGCCCGTATCTGATCCTCCTATAACAGCCGGCATTTCTCTCCGCCCCCTTTTTTGCGCGGGCGGCAGCCGGCCCTGTGGGCGATATGGGGGGGCGGAGAGAAATGCCGGCTAAGACAGCTCGGCGACCATTGATTCGATTTTCGCGAGCGTCTTTTCGAGGCGTTCCTTGACGTGCGACGTCGAGCGGGGACGCCGTTCGTGGAGCCGCACCGATTCCCAAAGATCCCGATCCTTGTCCTCGAGATCTTCGGTTCTCAACCGCAGCCCGTGGCGAGCGAGAATCGGCTCGATGCGTGCCCGGTTGCGCCAGAGCTTGCGGCGAGTGCTGTTGTACGCGTGCTCGCACACTGCCTTACGATTCGAAAACGAGAACACGTTGGTGAAGAACATGTCGTAATCGTCGCGACGGGGCTCGAACACCAGCACGTCCTTGTCGGTGTAGCGCGTCTCGTATGCGGCCAGGCCGGCCCCCATCCGGGAGTGAACCATGGTGCGAAAGGTCTGGGCGAGCACGGTCGGCAATCCACGGTCGATGAGCCGGCCGCGGCGCATGACGCCGAGCTCGACAGAGCGGATGGTGTCGACCGGGACGATGGGGTTGACGCAGAACACGAGGTCGGCGCCTTCCTCCAGAGCCACTGACGCATGAACCGTTTTCAGGAGGACGCCGTCGACGTAGTGCCGGCCGTCGATGAGCACCGGTGGATACAAACCGGGCAGGGCGGTCGAAGCTTGCACGGCGGTCGAAATCGGCACGTGGTCCAGACCCGGCTCGCCGAATCGAACCGACCGTCCGGAGTCGAGGTCGGTGGCCACCAACACCAGCTTTCTCCTCAGCTTTCGGAAGTCGTCGGTGCGGCCGTGCATGCTGAAGATCTTTTCGAGGTAGGCGCGGATCGGTTCGTTTCGGAAGACCCCGACTGGGAGGGCCCGTGAAAGCCTTGTCAAGGGCTGGAAGAGGCTCGAGTCCGAAGGGTGGGCGATCATGTCCCAGAAGGCTTCGGCCAACAGACGGGGCACCTTGAGACCGCTGCGCACGAAGCGTCCGATAGCGGGAGACATGAAGTTCTCGGGGACGAAGGGATGTTCGCCCGGTTCGTGTTTGACGATTGCCCGGCACATCTGGGCGGTTGACAAATTGTTGGCGAGGCAGGCCGTAATGAACGCGCCGGCGCTGACGCCGACGTAGATGTCGAGGTCGTTGAGATCGATGCCCTCGATGCACTCGTCGAGAGCGCGGACGGCGCCGATCTCGTAGATCGATCCCTCCGGTCCTCCACCCGCGAGCGCGAGTCCGATCTTAGCCCGCATACCTCACCGGGTTTCTGCTGCGGGCGGCGATGCACCACACCCAGCGGTGTTTTTTCGCCTCGGGGTGCTCCACGTACTGTCGAGGGCGTCTCTGAGTGGTCGTACCGGGGCCGGGATTCAGGATTCCTCCGACTTTTTCGGTGCGGTGGACTCGCGGTCGGCGTCTGGACGCTCGGTGTCGATGGACGCGAGCGAGGCCTCGAGGTCCTCGAGGCGTTCGCGAAGACGCGCCATCTCCTCCCGCGCCCGGCGCACGGGCCCGATGCGATCGATGGAAGCCTGGACCAACTGATCCATCCTGGTCTGGAGCTGCTCGACCCCGGTGGAGACCGCCTGCTCGCCGATCCGGATGAGCTCGTGGAGCATCTCGTTCGGCAGGAGAGCGGTTCCCTTCCGGCCCTCCTCGGAGATGATCTGGGTCAGGGTCTGCGAGGTGACGTCGTCCGTGGTCTTGTTGTCAATCACCCGAATCTGTTGGCCGGCTCGGATCCAGCCTGCCAGCTCGTCGAGGGAGACATAGCGGCTCTCCTCGGTGTCGTAAAGCTTTCGGCTCCCGTAGCGTTTGATGAGTCGAATCATGGTCTCTTCTCCATCGCCGCACGCGTCCGCCAACGCCGGATTCCACCACGCGGCCCTTCCATCACTGTATACCGCGGTGCGGCATGCATGTCAAGACCTGGAGTTCTCGCCACATCCCAGAGAAATCGAGCCAAGGTACTCACCCGATTGAAGATCGAGAGGAATAAGAGGGTGATCGGAATTGACGATTTCGACCGTGGAGGTGGAGGTCTTGGCGATCGAGAAATTGCCGCAATGCGGCAAGGTTGTGTTCACCCGATGAAGGGAACCGGTCGGCCGACGCCGTAGCCCTGCGCGTAGTCGACACCGATGTCGGTCAGGGCGCGCTCGATTTCCGAGTTCTCAACCCACTCGCCGATGGTCTGGATGCCCATGGACTCTCCGATGCGGTGGATCGCGGCCACCATCTCGCGTTGGATCGGGTCATTGGCGATCTCGCGCACCAGCTCCCCGTCGATTTTGAGGAACTCGACGTCGAGGCTCTTGAGGTAGCGGAACGAGGACAGACCGCTCCCAAAGTCGTCGAGGATGAACCGGCACCCGCGATCGCGCACAGAACGCATGAACTCGAGTGCCAGCGAAAGGTTCGAGATCGCCGCGGTCTCGGTGATCTCGAACATCACCTGGCGCGGCGGGATCTGTAGACGATCCAGCCCGTCCAGGATCAATCGCTTGAGCTCATCGTTGCCGAAGCTCTGCCCCGACAGGTTGATGGTGAAGGCTGCGGACCAGTCCTTTCCGGCGTCGTCGAGGCTCCCGATGGTTTCCAGGGCGGCGCCGACCACCCACAGATCAATGACCGGCATCATCCGGTAGCGTTCGGCGGCGCCGATGAACTCTCTCGGCGTGACGATGCTGCCCTGGACATCGACCAGGCGCAGCAGGAGCTCGTTGAACTCGGGTTCGTCAAGATTTTGGAGCGGACGGATCGGTTGTCTGAAGAGCCGGAACCTGTTCTCTTCGAAGGCCCGGTTGATGCGTTCGATCCACCGCATCTCGGTGTGCCGGATGGTGACCGCAGAGTCGTCCTTTCGACTGATGTGGATTTCATTTCGGCCCCTGCCCTTGGCCACGTAGCAGGCGGAGTCGGCGGCGCTCAACAGCTCGGCGAGGTTCCCATGGCCGCCGACCACGGGCACGATACCGATGCTGGCGGCGATCTCGAACACCCGATCCTGCCACTGGAAGCGATATTGGCGGACCGCATTGATCACCGTGCGTGCGTGCTCGGCGGCCTCGTCGAGATCGCAGTCGGCGAGGAGCATCCCGAACTCGTCCCCTCCGAGACGGGCAAGGGTGTCGCCCTCCGGGACCACCGCGTCGAGGACCGAGGTGAGCTGCTTCAGCAGTTCGTCGCCGGCGCCGTGACCGCAGGTGTCGTTGACGACCTTGAACTCGTCGAGGTCCAGGTAGCAAAGGGCGAACTGGCGGTGGCTGGACGACGCCGTCGTGATGGCCTCCTGCAGGCGGACCTCGAACTCACGGCGGTTGATGAGGCCGGTCAATGGGTCGTGGGTGGCGAGATGGGTCATCCGTCGCTGCAGCGAGTGCACCTGCGACACGTCGGTGATGACGAGAACCGCGCCCACGAGTTCGCCGTTCGCGGCGAAGATGGGCGCTGCGCTCTCCCTCACCACAACCGTCGTGCCGTCGCTCCGTACCAGCAGCGAGGCATCGGCCGGCTCCACGACGTGTTGTCCGGCGAGACAGGTTTCGACCACGTTTGGCCGCGGACTGTCGCTTCCCAGGTCGAGAACCCGATAGGAGCGGGACAGCAGTTGCCCCCGAAAGTCGGCGAGGGAAACGCCGAGAAGCTTTTCGGCCGAGGGGTTGAGAAAGTCGATTCGGCCGCCGGCATCGGTGCGAACGACACAATCGTTAATTGACGCCAGAGTGACCTGGGCGCGCTCTTTCTCGCGCTGTAAAGCACCCTCGGCGCGCTTGAGTTCAGTGATGTCGGCGGACACCCCGATAACCCGCGCAACCCGGCCGTTCTGGTCGAGCTCCACCTGCCCGCGGACCATCGACCACACGGTGCCACCCCCTGGAACGAGAAACCGATGCTCGACCATGTACGGCTCGCCGGTCTTGAACACCTCCCGGAAGGTGCGCGCGATGCGTGCGTGGTCTTCGGCGGGAATAAAGTCGAGGAGCTCGGCGCCGGTTCTTGGAAGGCGCTCTCTTTCGATACCGTAGACCGCGGCGGTCGAGTCTG
>JAIVTZ010000360.1:0-4679 GCA_049188105.1 Deltaproteobacteria bacterium
GAGTAACTAAAAACTCAAAACTCAGAACTAAAAACTCTCAGTGGGGTGGTTGGGTGGGAATTCCGAAATCCGAAATCCGAAATCCGAAATCTTCCGATCCGTGTATGATGCTCCGTCGTAAAGGGAGATTTTTTTGGGTGCTGAGACCTCGATGATCGGGAAAACCTGCCTCGTTACCGGCGCCAACTCCGGAATCGGTAAGGAGATCGCGCGCGGGTTGGCGGCCGAGGGCGCCAGGGTGCTCATGGTCGCGCGCAGTCCGGAGCGCGGCGAGGCGGCACGGGCGGAGGTGGCCGAGTCGACGGACAACGACTCCGTCGAGCTCCTGCTGTGCGATCTTTCTTCGCAGCGCCAGGTGCGGCGGCTCGCCGACGAGGTCCTCGATCGATGCGGGGAGCTGCACGTCCTGGTCAACAACGCGGGGCTGACCCTCGGTGAAAGGACGCTCACCGAGGACGGTATCGAGGCGACGTTCGCCATTAACCACCTGGCGCCCTTCCTGCTGACAGAGTTCCTACGTGAGAGGCTCGTCGCGAGCGCTCCGGCGCGGGTGGTCACGGTCGCATCCGACGCCCACCGAGGATCGAAAATCGATTTCGAAGACCCCTCGGGTGAGCGAAAGTTCAGCTCCTGGGGCGCTTACGGCCAGTCGAAGCTCGCGAACATCCTCTTCACCTCCGAGCTGGCGCGACGCCTCGATGGGACCGATGTCACCGCCACATGCCTCCATCCGGGGGTCGTAAGGACCGGTTTCGGCCGCCAGGGACCGGCGTTTGTTCGGGCCTTCCTCAAGGTCGCCGGGGTCTTTCTCTTGACGCCGGAACGCGGCGCCGATACCGCCATCTGGCTCGCCGCCTCATCGGAGGTGGACGGGGCGAGTGGCGGCTACTACGTCAAACGTCGGCTCGCCGAACCGTCGCGGAACGCCCGCGATCCCGAGTCGGCTCGAAGATTGTGGCGGTTGAGCGAGCGTCTAACCGGTCTGCAGCCGGCGGACGGTTAGGTTGGGACGACCATGCGACTGGTGAAGGGAATTCTGCTGGTCGCGCTGCTCGCAGCCGGCTGTGCGCTCGATCCGCCGGCGCCGACCACGCTGCGTATCGCGTACCCATACGAGATAGTGACTTTGGACCCCCATGCACACGTCGACATGGTCACCAATGCCGTACTGGGGGCGGTCTACGAGGGACTGGTCCACTTCGAGCCGGGACTGCAGGTGCAACCGTGGCTGGCCGACAGCTGGACGACCCCGGACGACACCACGTGGGTTCTCCACATCCGCGAAGATGTGAGCTTCCACGATGGGACGACGCTGGAACCCGCTGACGTGGTCGCGTCGATATCGCGCGCCCGCGCGAGCAGGGTCATGGGCCATCAGCTGGACGAAATCGATGAGGTGCGTGTGATCGACGAGGTCGCAAGGATCGTCGAGATCACGACCACCCGGCCGGCGCCGCTCCTGCTCACGCGCCTCGAGACGGTGGCGATGGTACCGAGGGGCTTCGATCCCGCCAATCCGGTCGGCACCGGCCCCTACCAGTGGCGAACGGGATCGACCCGGGGGCCGATCCAGTTGCGGCGGTGGGACGGCTACTGGCGGGGAGCGCCCGATTTCGAAGAGGTAACTATCCGGTTCGTGACTTTCCTCGAAGACATGGACGACCTCGTCCATGAGAATGAGCTCGACGTGGTCGCGTCGGTGACGGTGAGCTATTTCCGGGACCACGATCATCAGGACGATTGGCGATTGGTGGCAAGCCCGGCGGTAATCACCACCTATCTGGGTCTCAACGTGACCCAATCGCCGCTCGACGATCTCAGAGTCCGCAAGGCGATCGACCTGGCCATCGACCGTCGGCAATTGGTGGCGGACCTCTTTCCGGAGGGTACCGCCAGGGCGGCGCGGTCGTTGGTGCCTCCGGAGATCTTCGGTTACAGTCCCCGCCACCGCCGGCACGATGCCGATCCGGTACGCGCCCGTGAGATCTTGGCCGAGGTCGGGCTGCCGGCAGGGACGACCCTGAATTTGGATTACATTGAACGCTATGCCGAGGTGGCCGAGTCGATCTCCGCCTCCCTGGTCGCGGTGGGTCTGGAAACCGAGGCGAGGGCCGTCTCGATCGAGGAGTTCTACCGTGGTCTCGACAAAAAAACGAACCAGCTTTTTCTCCTTTCCTGGACCTTCGGGGTTGCGGACGCGTCTCCATTCCTGGACACCATCGTTCACAGCCACGATCCGGAGCGGGGGCTGGGGAGATTCAACGGCACGGGTTTTTCGGACCGTTCCCTCGATGCCCTGATCGATGAGGCGGCCCACGAGCCGAGATCGGCGATCAGGCTCGAACGACTCCAGCAGACGCTCGCAATGTTGGGGGCGATTGAAATTTATTTGCCGCTCTACCAACCGTCGACCTTGGCCCTCGTCCACGACGGCTTTGTTTTCGATGCCTTTGCGGGTTCCGTCGTGCGGCCGCAGGAAGTGCGTAGGGTGCGCGAGCGCTGACCCGCACTTGACATGACCGGAGCTCCTCACTACAACCAATGCGGCGCTCATCACTGCTCGTTGGTCTGAGCGCCTCGACATCACTGGAGGTACGAAATGAACGACAAGAAGGCGGACCTCGCCGGTCCCGGTATCAGCACCTACGAAGAGGTGGAGAAGATCCTGCCCGATGACTACGAGCCCCTGCAGACGCCGCTCGAGCGGATGAAGGCGGTTTCCGAGGTCAAGCAGTACATCGAAAAGCACCTCGGCGAGGAGCTCAACCTGACCATGGTGCAGGTGCCCTTGATTGTTGACAAAGACAGTGGCGTCAACGACTACCTCGACCGCGACGGCTCCCGGACGCCGATCGATTTTCAGTGTGGACTGGGGCTCGACAAGCCGATCCAGGCCCAGGTCGTGCAGGCCGCCACCAAGTGGAAGCGGATGGCGCTCAAGCAGTTCGACTGCAAGGTAGGGGAGGGGATCAACACCGACATGCGCGCGGTGAGGAAGGACTACTTCCTCGATCACGACCACTCGTCCTACGTCGATCAATGGGATTGGGAGAAGGTCATCACGGCCGAGGACCGCAACCTCGACTACCTGACCGACACGGTGAAGAAGATCTGGAAGGTGATCCATGGCGCCGGCGAGCACGCGAAAGAGCTTTTCCCGGAGCTCCGGAGCGACAAGTACCCCGACTTCCCGGAGGAGCTGAAGTTCATCCACGCCGAGGAGATCCTCGAGCGCTACCCGGATCTGCCGCGCAAGCAGCGTGAGACCAAGATCATCCAGGACTATCCGGCGGTTTTCATCTACGGCATCGGCTGGACGCTCGCCGACGGCTACCCGCACGAGATGCGGGCCGCGGATTACGACGACTGGGTCACCGAGACCGTGTCGGCCGACGGCCGGCCCATGCACGGCCTCAACGGCGACATCCTGGTCTGGAACCCGATCACCAGGCGTCGCCACGAGCTCACATCCATGGGCATCCGGGTGACCAAGGACACCATGAAGGTGCAGCTCGAGATGAGCGGCCAGCTCGATTTTCTCGAGCTGCCCTACCACCAGGCAATCCTCAACGACGAGATCCCGCTCTCGATCGGCGGTGGCATCGGCCAGGCGCGCACCTACATGTACCTGCTGCGCACCGCCCATCTCGGCGAGGTCACCGTCACCGTGTGGCCCAAGCAGCTCAAGGAAATCTGCGCGGCGAGAAACATCCACGTGCTGGAGTAGAAAGAAATTTCGAATTTCGAATTTCGAATTTCGAATTTTCGGAACACAGCCCCTGTAGTGATTTCAGCGTGGGGGCGACGAGACGATGCAATTGCGCCCAAGCGCGGGCGTCTGGCCTCAATCCACTCGAACGACCCGCGCGCCGGTAAATTCGAAATTCGAAATTCGAAATTCGAAATCAGCGCGTCAGCGCTACCGCTTCCATCTCGATCTGCACTCCCAGCGGCAGGGCGACGACCTGCACCGCCGAGCGGGCCGGTGGGTCGGCGGGGAAGAACTCGGCATAGACCCCGTTCATGGCCTGGAAGTCGGCCAGGTTGGTCATGAAGACCGTCATCTTCACCACCCGGTGGAGACCGCTGCCGGCGGCGCGCAGCACGGCGTCGACGTTGGTGAGGACCTGGCGGGTCTGGTCCTCGATGGTCGTGGCTTCGACCTTGCCCGAGGCGGGGTTGATGGGAATCTGACCGGCGGTGAAGACGAAGCCGTCGGCGGCAATGCCCTGCGAGTAGGGCCCGACCGCGCCCGGCGCCTCTTCGGTGGCGATGATTGTGCGTTGTTGAGTCATTGCGTACCTCCCGGAGTAGAATACTCCGACTGCCGGCACGGTTGGCAGTGGAGAACCATGAGCACCTTCTGGCGCATTGTCGCCTATCCCGCGCGCTTTTATAAACGGTTCATCTCGCCGTTCATGCCGCCGGCATGCCGCTTCGAGCCGACATGCTCGGTGTACGCGGCCGAAGCGATAGAGACCCACGGCCTCCGCGGTGTGTGGCTGGCGGTCAAACGAATCGGCAAATGCCACCCCTTCCACTCCGGCGGCTACGATCCGGTGCCGCCACGCCCTGACGCCGACACCGGCGACTGATTTTACCGTCTCCGTCTCCGTGCCCGTCTCCGCGCCCGGACGCCCGCCGTCCGCGGGCCGGGCCCGCGGCCACGCGCTCTCGGC
>JAIVTZ010000361.1:0-4667 GCA_049188105.1 Deltaproteobacteria bacterium
CCGGGTGTTGTGAACGATATCGCGCTCGGTCAGAAGCTCCAGCGGAGACCAAGGCGCAGGCGCCAGCGCGAGCGGACGTTGTCGTACTCGTAGAGGGAGTTGTTCTCCGGGTCGGTGACGATGCTCTCGAGCTCGTAGATGGGCAAACCGTCGTCGCTGGTGCCCTGGTACTCGATCGAGTTGAGGGTGCCGAACGGAACGTACCACTTGATGCCCGAGTCGCTGTCGATGAGGTTCCAGAAGTTGAAGATGTCGAGCGAGATCTGGAGCGACGAATTGCCGGGAATCGGGATGTTCTGGCGGATCGCGAGGTCGGTCTGGGTGAGCCAGGGGGCGCGGTACACGTTGCGCGGTGTGATCTTGCCCCCATAACTGCCAAGCCCGGTCCTCTCGAAGAAGGCCTCGAGCTGGTCCCAGGTGCCGTTGGTGATGACCACGTCGTCGGGCCCCGAGGGCACGTAGATGGGGTCGTTGTAGGTGTTACCGTCCCCATTGATCGATGTGTAGGGCCAACCGCCGCCGAGAATGCTCATGTACGGCCGGCCGCTCTGGTGGTTATAGAACGCCGACACGGTCGTCGACCACCTGGATTGGCGGTTGAACTCGTAGTTGAGGTTGATCATCACCCGGTGCTCGATCTCGAAGTCGGAGGTCGAGAGGCCGGCGTTGTTCGGGTCCGGGGCCTCGTTGTACTGCCAGTTGGAGATCGCGCGGCTCGAGGTGGCGTCGTTGACCACGTTGGACTCGCCGTAGGTGTAGGAGGCGATGCCCCAGAAGGGCAGCCGGCCGTAGGGCAGCTCGGCCTTGAGGATGAAGTTGAGGGCGTCGCCCTTGTCGGTGTTGGTCAGGTAGTAGGCGCCCGAGTAGTCGGAGTCCACCACCTCGTAGATCGGCCGGCCGTCAAAGGGCGTGAACTCACCGGTCTGCTGAATGTTGAGATTCTTGTAGTCGATCTCGTTGGTGCTCTTGGCGTATATCACCTCGGCGGTTGCGACAATCTGCCACCACGGCAGGCGGTAGTCGTAGGCGATATTGGCGCGCCAGGTCTGCGGGAAGTTGAAATCGGGATCGATGGCGTTGATCTCTTCGCTGGCGGCGCCGCCGATGTCCCTCGGCTGGTCGTAGGGATCGGGGTTGAAGGGGATCGCACCCGTCGCATAGACAGACCCCTGGCGGGTGCCGGTGCGGCCGTAGTTGTTGGAGACCCAGACGTAGGGCGTGCGGCCCGAGAAGAGACCGCCGCCGCCGCGCAGCTGCTGGGTGCCGTCACCGCCGATGTCCCAGTTGAAGCCGATGCGCGGCGACCACAGCATGTTTCCATCCGGGATGTTGGAGGTGTCGACCCCGAAGATCGCCTCGGCTTGCGGGTTGTACTCCGGTGAGTCGGGGAAGAGGGGCACGTCGACGCGGAGACCGTAGATCAGGGTGAAATTCGACTTCGCGCGCCAGGTGTCGCCGGCGTAGAGGCTGACCTGGGCGGTGTCGAAGGAGTCGGCCGGGTTGTCCGGGTCCCTGGTGTAGTTGTGCAGGTATCGACGGGCGATGCCTGCGTAGAAATCGTCGATGCCGCTGAATTCATAGGAACCAAAGCCGTTCTGGATGAAGAGGTTCTTGAAGGAGTAGAACTCGTTGTGGGTGCCGATGACGATCTCGTGGTCGCCGGCGAAGAAGGTGAAGTCGTCGGTGATCTCGATGATGTCGGTGTCGAGGGCATTGTTGGTCGAGTATTTCTCGCTGCCGAACTCCCATTCACCGCCAGTTCCGAACGGGTTTTCGATCTCGATCCAGGGGAAATCTCGTCCCGGTGGGCCGCGGCGGTCGCTGATGGTCTGGTAGGTGACGCGCAGCTCGTTGAACATACTTTCGCCGAAGACCGCGTTCCACTGGCCGACGAACGAGTTGGTCTCGCTCTCCATATCGTAGGCCTCGCTGTCCCACTCGTAGGCCCAGTCGGCGGGGCGGTTGATGAGAGTGGCGCCGTCGACGTAGTTGTAGCGCAGGAGGAAGTTGTTGCTCTGGTTGAGGTTCCAATCGAAGCGCAGGAAGATCTTGTCGCTGGGTCTCCCGAGGGTCTGCTGACTGAGCCCGCCCGGGTCGTAATCGTAGGTGTCGATCATGAACTGGCGGAGCTCCGCGGCCTCGGCGGTATAGTCGCAGTTCTGCCAGCACTCACCGCCGGTGCCGTCGAGCGAATAGCCGGTCGGGCCGTCGTAGGTGTTGTGGCCGTAGTTGGCGAAGAAGAAGAGCTTGTCCTTGGCGATCGGGCCGCCGAGGGTGAAGCCGTACTCGGTGTCCTCGTAGGTGCCGAACTCCCCGAAGTAGTCGGGCCCGCTGCCGACCATGCTGTCGTCGCTGGTATAGCCGAAGACGCCGCCGTGGAATTTGTTGGAGCCCGACTTGGTGATGATATTGACGCTGCCGCCGGTGAAGCCGCCCTGGCGGACGTCAAAGCTCGAGGTCACGAGCTGCACCTCCTGGACCGCGTCGAGCTGGATCGGGTTGGTCCCGGTCTGGCCGCCGGGCGTGCCGCTTCCGGCGAGACCGAAGACGTCGTTGTTGACCGCGCCGTCGATCGAGATGTTGTTGTAGCGCGGGTTGCGGCCCGACACCGTGAGCACATTCGGCTCGTTAGGCCCACTACTTACGGTCTGGAACACCGGGTTGGTGCGCGCCATGTCATAGACGCTGCGGTTGAGAGTGGGCAGGGCTTCGAGAGAGCCCTGCGACACCGAACTCGCGACGCCCATCTTGGTCGGGCTGATCAGCGGGCTGGACTCGCCGACGACCTCGATCTCGCCGGTCGCCGCCTCGAGCTGGAGACGCATCGGAATATGGGTGGTCTCACCGAGGCGGACATAGACATCGGACAGGGTCTGCGTCCGGAAGCCGGCGAGGCTCGCCACCACCACGTACGGGCCGCCCACCTTGACGTTGGCGATCCGGAAGCGGCCCGCGGCGTCGGTGACGGTCGCGTAGCGGTTGCCGGTGGCGGTCAGCGTTGCGACAACGGTGACCCCGGGAATGGGTTCCTCGTTGGGGTCCACCACCACACCGGATAGAGAGCCGGTGGTCACCCCCTGCGCCTGCACGATGCCTGCGCACATCACTCCACACATCAGTAGGAAAAAACACTTCCTCATGATCCGATCCTCCCTTCCACCTCATCTTTTTTTCTGTCCAGGACTATACCACCCACACGCGCCATTGGGGAGATGTCAATATGGTGTCTTTGGAGAGTCGCCGAAAAGCTCGCCCGGACCCATTTCAAACGCGTCCGCAGCCCGAAATCGAATCCGGAAAGGGTGGCTGGTCATTCCGAATTCCGAATTCCGAATTCCGAATTTGGGAGCTTCTGAAGCTCTCGAAAAACCTCCACCGCCTCGTCGGTCTCGACTCGCCGATTGAGTACGACCCCATCGTCGGTCGGCAATACCCAACCGATGCCCTCGACGCCGCGTTTCTTGTCGCGTCCGATGTGGATCCGGAGCGACTTCGGGTCGATGTTGGAGATCGACGGCAGCGGGCCGAGCGATGCCACCGCGGCCGTGAGCTCGTCCTCGCCATCGGCGCCGAGCACGCCGTGACGCCGACCGAGACGCGCCGCCGCCAACAATCCCCACGCCACCGCCTCGCCGTGGAGGAAGCGGCGGTAGCCGGTCGCGGCCTCGAGCGCGTGGCCGAGAGTGTGACCGAGGTTGAGGGCAGCACGGCGGCCGGCCTCGCGCTCGTCCTCGCTGACGATCCGCGCCTTGACCGCAAGACAGCGCATCACGAGCTCCTCCCACTCATCGGGCGAGAGGGAGGTGTAGCGGTCGAGCGGGCTGGGTGGCATCAGCTCGAGGAGCCCACGGTCGCCGATCCACGCGGTCTTCACCACCTCGGCGGCGCCGGCCCGAAGCTCGCGCTCCGGAAGGGTGGCCAAAGTGTCGATATCGATCACCACCAGCCGCGGCGGCCAAAATGCGCCGACCAGGTTCTTGCCCTGGTCGAGGTTGACCCCGGTCTTGCCGCCGACCGAGGCGTCGACCATCGCCAGCAGGGTTGTCGGGATCACGATCCAATCGATGCCGCGCAGAAAAACCGCTGCGGCGAATCCGACAGTATCGGTGAGAACCCCGCCGCCGACCGCGGCCACCGAGTCCCCGCGGTGAAGCCCCTCGTCGAGCCACCGTCCGAGCAGCGTCTCGACCGTCGACCACCGCTTGTGCTCCTCGCCATCCGGCAGCTCGACCAACGGCGCATCAAGCGACTGCGCCGCCGGCCGGCCCCACAACGGCCCGACCGTCGAGTTGCTCACCACCGACCGCGGTTCGGCGATGTCCTCCCGGCGCAGAAGCGCGCCGAGATCGGCAACCGCCCCCGTCTCGGCCACTACCGTATAGTCGCCCCTCTCGCTGGTGATGGTAAGCCGTTGCACTTCGCTATCCTACCTTTACCTCTTTTATTTGGCCTCCGCCGTAAGGCGAGGGCCAAATAAAAGAGCCGGGCGCGGGCCG
The DNA here is from genome assembly GCA_049188105.1 of Deltaproteobacteria bacterium. GTDB lineage: Bacteria > Acidobacteriota > Thermoanaerobaculia > Thermoanaerobaculales > Sulfomarinibacteraceae > Sulfomarinibacter. The sequence goes on from JAIVTZ010000361.1 coordinate 4,497, forward strand.
AAAAAAAGAGGGGCCCGAAGGCCCCTCAAACGGTACAAAGCCAAATCAGAAGCGGAACTTCGCGCCGAACTGCCAGTTGCGCGGCTCGCCGACCCGGTTGGGTTCGCCGAAGTTGTCCCTCAGGGTGCCGTCGGAGTTCACGAGCGTCCGGTTTGTCGTGAACCAGTTGGC
>JAIVTZ010000362.1:0-4653 GCA_049188105.1 Deltaproteobacteria bacterium
TCTGGACTCGCTCCTCCGGCGAGTGGGCGTTCTCGATCTGGGGTCCGATCGAGGTGACGTCCATGTCGGGGATCTTCTCGATCAGGAGCCCGCACTCGAGCCCGGCGTGGATCGCCTTGAGCTCCGCCTTCTCTCCAAACAGGCGCTCGTAGACGGCGCCGGTCGTCTTTACGATCGGGGAGTCGGGGTTCGGCTTCCAGCCCGGATAGGCGTCGTCCACATGAACGTCGGCGCCCGCCAGGCGGAAGATGGAGTCGACCTGGCGCCGCACCGCATACAGGGCCGGCATGATCGAGGATCGATAGGAGACGGTGATCTCGGTGTGGTCACCCTTGTTGATGACCACCGCGAGGTTGTTGGAGGTCTCGACCAGCCCATCCACATCTCTCGACATGGAGAGCACACCGTGCGGCATCCCGTCGAGCACCCGCAGCAATCGGTCGCGCGCGTGAACGTTGAGCACCTGGCGTCTTTCATCGTCGTCATCGAGCTCCTCGACGGTTACGGCGAGACCCGGGTCGGAGGTCCCGAACTCCTCCCGAAAATCTCCAGCGCAGGACTTGGCCATCCCCTTCAGCGCGTCGACCTTTGTTTTGTCCACCCTACACACGGCGAAGGCCTCGCGCGGGATAGCGTTGTGCTTGGAGCCGCCGTCGATCGACACCAGATCGAGCTCGATGCCGTCCTCGATCGCGGCCAGCAGGATCCTGGTGGTGAGCTTGATGGCGTTGCCGCGGTTCTCGATGATGTTCAGACCGGAGTGGCCACCGCGCAGCCCGGTCACCGCGATTTTCACCGGTACCGAGCCCAGCGAGGCGGCGCGCCGGGCGGTCTTGAGGGTTGCGACAGAGTCGGCGCCGCCGGCGCATCCGATATAGATCGCGCCGTCCTCCTCGGTATCGAGGTTGAGCATGATGCGGCCGCTGACGATTGCCGGATCGAGATCCTTGGCCCCGGTGAGGCCGGTTTCCTCGTCGATCGTGCACAGCAGCTCGAGCGGGCCATGAACGACCTCAGGATCGTCGGCCATCGCCATGGCGGCGGCGACGCCAATGCCGTTGTCGGCGCCGAGGGTCGTGCCCTTGGCCTGAACCCAGTCGCCGTCGACCTCGACCTCGATGCCCTCGGTCATGAAGTCATGCTCGACGTCGGAGTTCTTCTCGCACACCATGTCGAGGTGACCCTGGAGCACGACTATCGGGGCGTTCTCGTGTCCCGAGGTGGCCGGGACCTTGATCGAAAGACTGCCGGCTGAGTCCTGAAGGACCTCGAAGCCGCGCTCCGCCGCCCAGCTCTTCACTGCTTCGATGATCTTCTCCTCGTGCTTCGAGGGGCGCGGGGTCTGACGGATGGTGTCGAAGTGTTGCCACAGGAGCTTGGGCTCGAGGGACTCAAGGGGACTGCTCATGGGGTGCCTCCAATGCTGACTGGCCGGCCGCGCGCACCGACCTCGACATGATACCCGATCTCGGAGCCATGCGGCGACCATCCCGCATGGCTCACCGTGTGTCTACGACCGAGCGCCGAAGGCGCGAAACATCCATAGCCTGGGGCGTGAGCCCCAGGAATAGGGCAGGACGCCAGTCCATCAAGCCGCGAAGCGGCGACAGATTCATAGCCTGGGGCGTGAGCCCCAGGAAACCAGAGCACCATTACCGCCAGCCCTGGAGGGGCGGCAGATCGCGGCTGCGGCGTTAGCCGCAGCCAACGTCCTCCAAATGTCTGTCGCCGCTTCGCGGCTAGACGAGAGTCTCGAGGATGTCGAGTGCCGTCAGAGCTCCGCCGATTCGCAGGCCGTTGATCATCAGGGTAAGCGCCAGTTGCGTGTGGTCCGGCGACATGGCCGGGGGCATCACCACTACGTGGTCGGATTCCGGCACCGAGTCGAGGCCGAGGGGGAAATCGGCAATCTCGATTCCTTCGGCCAGACTGAGCGCCCCGTGGATGTCCTGCGGTTCGACCGGGTTGTCGAAGCTCAGACCGAGGAAGGCAAGGTGGCCGTGAAACGAACCCGAAAGGCTGCGGGTGACCGCGAGCGGAGTTTCAGGCAGGAGGAAAGCGGCCTCGTTCTGAAGCAAGTTGCCGTCCACCGCCACCAGGTTGAAGGCGAGGATGTGACCGTCGATGCGATCGTCGACCGAGGCGCCCTTCATGCGTTGCTCGGCCTGGCTGACCAGGAGACCGACCCCCTCGTGCCCGAAGGACGATACCGGATCGACCGCCGCCAGGGAACCGTGGCTCTTTCCCAGGTGCGCCAACGCCTCGATCACGACCGCCGTCGCGACGATCGCGGGATGGGCGACCCGGAGTTGCCTTGATTCTGAAAGCTCGGCGCCGATCGAAGGTTGGGTTCGGCTGTCGAGAAAACCGACACGGGTGATGTCGACGATCGCTTGATCGGGGTTGTCGTCGAGGAATGCGAGGAGATGGTCGTGGCGTGAGGACACGCCGTCGGAAGCGACCACGATCACGTCGATATCCATGAGGTCTTCGGAGGCGTCAAGCGGCGGGGCCATCGCCGGACCGTTCCCGATTTCGGCAATCTGGGACTCGTCGTCGAGCCCAGTGTGGCGAAATTCGAACTCGCCGCCGATGTTGGCGAGCCGCTCGTCGCAACCCAGCAGCTCCTTGCCGGCCAGGGTCAGCGGATCAAGGACCAGGATCTTCGTCGGCATCGAAATCTCCTTGTGCCGGGGCGGGCTCTGCGGGTCGCCGCCGCGCCTTCTTCGTGAGGACCGCAACCGGGGCCGACAGGATATAGATCACGGCCAGGATCGAAAGGACGTGGGGAGTAAGCGTGACGAGCGAGAACACCACGGCGATCAAAAAGAGGGTCGGCGCGGGCCACTTGCGGCGCAGATTGACTCCCTTGAAGGATGGATAGGGGAGGTTCGAAACCATGAGCAACGAGAGACCGAGTACGAAGGCCACGACGACCGGAATGAAGGCCGGGTAGGTGACCGGGGTCGGCGACATCAACACGAGCATGGAGATGGCGCCGGCGCCGGCCGGGATCGGCAGTCCGACGAAGTCGGTTGAGTCATGGTTTGCGCTCGAAAAGCGGGCGAGGCGGATCGACCCGGCCACCAGGAAGAGAAACGCCACCGACATGCCGATCCTGGGGACCTCCCAAAGACCCCACTGAAAGGACAGCAGGGCGGGGGCCATGCCGAATGAGACCACGTCGGCGAGGGAGTCGAACTCCTCGCCGAACTGAGTCGTGGTCCCGGTCAATCGTGCGATGCGGCCGTCGAGAACGTCGGCGAAAATGGCGACCAGGATCAGCACTGCCGCGCGTTCGTACTGGTCGCGACTCGACGCGATGATGGAGAGAAAACCGCAGAAGATGTTGGCCACGGTGAAGAGCGACGGAATGAGGTAAACCCCGCGCCGCATGCGACCCTCGCCCTTCTTGCGCCGTCTCACTCGTGGCATCCTCACGACGGGTCGGTCCCGGTGAGCCGGGCGATAGCCGACTCGCCGGCGCGCACGCGGTCACCTTTCTCGACCAGGATCTTCGCATCTGCGGGAAGAAAGACGTCCACCCGTGAACCATAGCGGATCAGCCCGATGCGGTCTCCCCGTTTCACCTCGTCACCCGGGGAAAAGTCGAACACGATTCGGCGCGCGATCAATCCGGCGATCTGTTTGAGGGCGACCCGACCCGCCGGACCTTGCCATACGGAGAGGTTCTGCTCGTTTTCGAGCGAGGCCTTTTCCTTGAAAGCCGCGATCTTTCGGCCGGGGTTGTAGCTGTACTCGACGAGGGCGCCACCGATCGCCGCGCGGTTGACGTGGACATCGAACACCGACATGAACACGCTCACCTGCTGCGGAAGGCCGCTTTGCGCCAGCTCCTTGGGCGCTGGCCCGATTGTGATCACCTTGCCGTCGGCCGGAGAGCATGCGGTCAACGGGTCACCGTTGAAACTGCGGTGGGGATTGCGGAAAAAGAAGAGAGCGAAGAGGCCGAGCGCGATGAGAACACCGCCGATCGCCGGCCAGCCGAAGACCCATATCGCGGCGCCGCCGCACAGAGGAACCAGAACGAAGGGCCACCCCTCCGGAGCAATCATCGAGATCAGACGAGCCTACGAGCTCAGGACGCCGCTCGGCGCAGGCGTTCCATCTCGTCTTTGAGATGCAGCTTGAGCTTTTTCAGACGTTTCTCCTCGATCTCTTCCTCCGGGGTCAGCCAGCTTCGCTGCTTCAGCTGCTCGAGCCTGCGCTCGTGGTCCTGATGCTGCGATCTGAGTTCCTCGTAGTTGGGAGATGTCTGCTCAACCTGACCGGGATTTGGGGTCATGCCAATCCTCCTCGGTGGGTAAGGTACACGGTCCATCCTACCACTGGCGGGGTGGGCAAACAACGGGCAGATTTTGCGTCCACTCCGCGCCTGTCCCAGTCTCCGTGCCCGCCCACTTTCCGGTCGAACCACAGAGGCACAGAGACACAGAGAAGGAACACAGAGGGAAGAAACGCAGAGGCGCGCCGCACGTCGCAAACACGAAGACACAAAGACACGAAGACATCGCAGTTAACCGCAGATCACGCAGATAGACGCAGATAGTCCACGGGGATTCAACGCGTGGCGAGGTCCCCGCCGCCGTCGGACGACGGCCGGGGACCGCTGGGCCGGGTAACCGTTCCGAA
>JAIVTZ010000363.1:0-4635 GCA_049188105.1 Deltaproteobacteria bacterium
TACTCTCCGCCCATGAAGCAACTGGTTGACGAGCATGTTTTGATCAAACGGTGGATCGCGCTGATCCCGGCCGGGGTTCCGGGCGATGGGGTGGTCTACTTCAACGACGGTTCCACCCTGTATCGCTGGCCGGCGAACGGGGTGCCGGAGCTCTGCTGCACGCTGACATACCAGACCGCGGCTTCGTCGGTGGTTTCGGTGACCTATGATCCATCCGGTGCGCGCTTGCTGTTCACCAGAAACATCAGCGTCGAGGCGGTCTATGCACTGCCCGTCGTGGCGGCAAACTGTCCGGCCGTGTGCGAGATGACCCAGGAAATCGTCTATGACACCGGCCTGGATGTGGGAGGGCTCGCCCTCGATACGTCGACTGGCGACTTGTACGGCACCGATGACGGCGCCAACGACTCCATCGTCAGGATCAACAACGACGGAACACACACCGTGATCGCGGCGTACCCGGCAGGCGAGACCGATATCGACGGGTTGGCCTATGGCAACGGCAAGCTCTATCTGGTGATCGATCAACCCGGCGATATCTATGTGTATGACATTGCTTCCGGGCTCTACGAAACCCCGCTGACGAACCCGTGGACCTCGAGCGAGATTTTCTGCGGTGGCGCGTTCGGCGGTGGGTTGATCCCGGTGGAGCTGCAGAGCTTGACGATCGAGTAGGTTCGCGTCTCGGACGATTGCAGACCGGGCCCTGCGGGGTCCGGTTTTTTTGTAGTACGGGCGTCCGGGCTTCGTTCGGAACTTCGCCCTGGCAGGCCCGCCCGCAAGAAAGACGACCTGGAAAGGCCACGTGCCCGTAGTTCTCATTTCGGCCCCTGCGCGCGATTCAATCGAGTCTTGTCGAGCAGCGGTGTGCCGTCCATGTGCGCCGCCGGCCGAACTCCGAAGAGGGTCAGCACGGTGGGCGCGAGATCGACGATATGCGGGTCGTCGCTGGACACCTCGTGGTTGCACAGCAGGATGCCGGGGACCAGTCGCGGGTCGACGATGTGATCGCCGCTCCAGGCCTTGACGTTGTCCTCGAAGACCGCACCGGCGACCACGCCCGAGGCGCAGTCCCAGGAGATCCGGTAGCCGTGGTTGTAGCCCATGAGCAGGTCGGGGGCGTTGCCCTTGTAGGGGCCGCGGTAGAGCGTGTCGGTGTCGAATGCCTCGTTGATGGCAACGTCGCCGTTTTCCTCGTCGATCATCCCGGCGAGCTTGGCCATGATTTCCTTTTTGAGGGCCTCGGCCTCGTTCCCCGCCCCAACGATCCCCTGGGCCTCACGTCCGCGGATGTTGAGGAACATCCCGACCAGACCCACGGCGTAGGCGCGGGTCTCGGACCAGTCCACCGATCGGAGCCAGGGCTCCGACGGATCGGCGTCCTCTTTGAGGGTCAGATAACCCTCTTTCAGCAGCCACGCGTTGAGGTTGACCCCACGGCGGAACGAGGTGCAGCCGTGGTCCGACAGCACAAAGAGCACGTCGTCGTCGTTGATCTTCTCCAGCACCCGGCCGACGATGCCGTCGTTGCGGATGTACTGGCGTTCGATGGCGTCGGCGTACTCGGGCTCGTCGATTCCTGCCGCCGCCGGGTGGCCGTCCTCGATGTAGCGCCAGTACATGTGGTTGACGCGGTCGGTGGCGTCGAAGACCGTGACCAAGGCGCCCGAGCGCAGCTTGTCGAGAGCGATGTCGAGCATCTGTTCGCGCTCGTCGTCCACATCCTGGGTCTGAGTCCAGAAGGTTCCGTCGTCGGTGATCTTCTCGTTCAACGCCCAGGTGTCCTCGGCGAGACCGAGGGTGGCGTAGGGGCCGATCTTCTTTTCGAGATAGGAGGAGTAGTAGCTGGGGTGCGAGATGGGCATGACCGGCTTGTCGGGCTCGATGTTGATGGGGGAGATGTAGAGCGAGACGTGCTCGCCCATCTCGATGATCATCATCCTGGAGATGCCCTTGACCTTCATGCCCGGGATGGCCTTGAAGCTGAGCTTCACCCAGTCGGACAGCTCGCCGGGTTCGAGGTCCACCGACTCGCCGTTGACCGACACCAGGGCGCGATTCGCCGCCCGGTCGAGGTCGATCTTGAGCGGCAAGGTCATCGGCGGGTTGCCCTCGAAGAAGCTGTTCTCGGGGCCCTCGATCGTACCCTCGAAGCTGTCTTTCGATCCGTTGGCGTTGAGCTCGAACCGCAGCCCGCCCTCCTGGAAGGCGCCGCCTTCCGGGCGCGTGGTGAAGAGCAGGAAGGTGCCCTGGGTGCCGAGCAGATCGGGGGTGCACATGGCGCTGAGCTGGGCGCCGTAGAACGTGTCCGGGGGGAAGGTGATCGGGACCCGGATGATGGTGCTCCAGATGTTGTGCTCGCCGAGGATGGTCCAGAAGGGCTTCGACTTGCGGAGCAAGCGGATCGATGGCTTGCCGAGCGGGATCCGGAGCTTGCCGAGCTTGAGCTCCCTGTTCACCGAGCCGATCTCGGTCGACGACAGCCGCGGCAGGTAGGTGCGGGGGTCGCGGTCGAGGAAATCGAAGATGTTGTGCTTGCCGGGGTTGGTCCCGGTGGTGAACGATGACCAGGCGACGGGCGTGATCGAGGGAAAGGTCGAGCGCAGCCGGCTGTAGCCGCCGCTCTCGGCGAGGGCCGAGAAGTTCGGAAGCCGGCCCTCGGCCATGAGACGCTCGGTGATCCGCGGTTCCTGGCCGTCGAAGCCGACCACGATCAGGCGCTTGATCAGCGGCTTGCTCCGGGTGCGCCGGCGGATCATCCGCCACGCCATGCGGAACGGCCAGATCAGCAGCGACGCGCCGGCCAGGATCATTGTGACGAAGAGGACGGCGAACGAACCGAGCACGGCAAAGCCGGCGCCGGGCCCGATATAGGCGTCGGCTGTCGGTGGGAATGCGAGCGCGGCAGCAGCGACGAACACCACAACGGCCACCCGGATGCTACGCGTCCCGGATTGTGTTGGCATGTCTGGCAAACGAACTCCCGTGATATCGAAGAAAACCGCGAGCTTCCATCCCGGAATGAGACTCCCGGCGGCGGCATTGTAGTATACCGACGATGCGGAGCGAGCGGTCGGGAAAAAGCAACCTGACGGAGTTGGATCTGATTCCCACGCAGAGATCACGGGGAGAACAAATATGACGTCAATGCTGCGGAGTCTCGCGTGGAGGCTGAGGTACGGAAAGCCGGTAGTGATCGTGTCCGGGCTGCCGCGCTCGGGCACGTCGATGGCGATGCAGATGCTCGAGGCGGGTGGCATGGAGATTGTCGTCGACAACATCCGCGCCGCCGACGAGGACAACCCGACGGGCTACCAGGAGGACGAGCGGGTCAAGGACCTCGCCGAGATGGACGACAAGCGCTGGCTCAAGGACGCCCGCGGCAGGGTCATCAAGGTGGTGTCCTCGCTGCTCAACCATCTGCCGGAAGACAACCGGTACAAGGTCGTGTTCATGAGGCGCAACCTGCACGAGGTCCTCGCATCGCAGGCCAAGATGCTCGATCGCCGTGGTGAGGCGTCGCACACCGAGGACGAGAAGCTGCTCGAGATGTACGAGGCCCATCTCAACAAGGTCGAGTTCCAGCTTCGATTCCGGCCCATCTTCGAGGTGCTCTATTTCGACTTCGCCGACGTCGTGCAGAATCCCGCCGCCGAGGCGGCGCGTCTGGCGGACTTTGTCGGCGGAGGTCTCGACACCAAGCGCATGGCCGGGGTCGTGGACGGCTCGTTGTACCGCAACCGCCGAACCGCGGACGGCGCGGTTGCTGGGTAGGTATGTCGTCGATGAGTTTTTCACGTTGGTGGGGTTGGGCGGTCATCGCGAGCGTGGTGTTGGTGGCCGCCGCTGTGCTCGTGACCCGCGCGGAGGAGGGTCCCGGGGGTGAGCCTGCCGGGGTTTCGGGCATCCCTGTCGAATCGCGGCTGGCGTACAAAGTGGTGTACCTCGGTATCACGTGCGGTCACATGACGCTGGAAAGCCGGCTCGAGGAATACCAGGGGAAGCCCGCATACCACATCATCATGACCGCTCGAAATACCAGTTTTTTCAACAAGATCTACCGGGTCGACGGGCGCATCGATTCGTGGGTGGATGTCGAGACCATGAGCACCCTGGCGTACCTCAGCGATATTACTGAAAAGAAGAAGAGGAAGATCAGGCGGTACATCATCGATCGCGAGGCCGGAGTGGTCCGGGCCGAAAAGCACGGAAAGAAGAAGACCATTCCCTTCGACGGCGGCCCGGCGCTCGATCCCCTCGCGTTCGTTTTCCGCGGACGAGTGCTCGCCGAGGAACCGGGAACGACATTCACTCAGCCCATACTCACCGACCGCGGCATTGTCGAGACGATCTCAGAGGTCGGCGAGCTCAAGCGATTCAAGACTTTCGACGGCAAGCGCGAGCTGCTGCGGGTTCAGCCCATGCCCGCCGACAAGGTGCTGTTCTCGAAGAAGGACGAGGTCGTCTATTGGATCGATCCCGGCCCCGGGCGGAAGCTGTACCGGCTCGATTTCAAGCTCGGATGGGGCCGCCTGCTGGCCAAGCTCACCGGACCCGCGGAAAACGTGGCCGATCGTCGGGGCGTAGAGGACGCGGGCGAATAACCAAGAGGGGGAGGGTTGAGATGAGCGGAAG
>JAIVTZ010000364.1:0-4629 GCA_049188105.1 Deltaproteobacteria bacterium
AATTCGTCCCTACCCCTCTGTTGCCTTGCTTCTAATCCACCACTCGCAGCGGGTGCGTGGCCAGGAAGTCCGGATCGACGGCATCCACCAGCACGCTTCCCTCCATGTACTGCGCCACCGGGAGGGCGAGGAGATAACAAAGGGTCGGCGCGACGTCGGGGGGGTGGGCCCCGGCGACCTGGCGCCCGGGCTCGACACCCTCTCCGAGGAGGATGAAGAGCCCGTCCGGGCACGACTCGGCCGATGTGTGCCATTCCTCACCGCCCCCGAACAACCGTTTGATCCGTTCGAAGGGACCCGGAGGAGCGAGCCCATAGGGGGACACGACAGCCACCAATGTGGTGCGATCGGTTGCGCCCAGGAGTGATCCGAGCTGGTCGTCGACCAGCTCCAAGACCAGCTCGAGAAAGCGCCGCTCTTGCGTGTGACGGAGGCGCAGCGGTTCGTGGTACCTGCGCGCCAACGCCAGGGTTTCGAGGTGGATCCAGACATCGCCCGTACCGGCCGCCAGCGCCGCGCGTGCCGCATCGACCCGCGCCTGATCGCGCACGATGGCTGCCCAGATTTCGGATCGGCGCTCGGGAAATCCTTGGAGCGCGGCCTCGAGCGAGGCACCCATGGACGCTTCGAGCACGGTACCCGCCTCGAGTTCCGTTGCCGGATCCAGCGCCGGGTCGTCGCCCCACGACCCGGGCCAACCGAAGACCGATGTGGCGACGCCGGAGGCGCGGACCCGCGCCCACAGAGGAGGAACTGAGGTCGGGGGGGGCGGCATCTGTTCGGCGAGCCCCCACGGCAGGATCATCCTCGACCCTTCAGGGGTCCACGGAAGCAGGCGAAGGGTCTCCGGGAACACCATCGGCAGGTCCCACGCCCGGTGCTCCTTGACACCATGACGACCGGGATAGGTTCCGGTGGCGACCGATGTCCACAGCGCCCATCGCAGGTACGGCCGATGGGGCACCAGCGTGGCTCTCGCACCCTCCTCCCTGAGCTGCTCAAAGCTGCGATAACTCGAGCTTGCCGCATCTGCGAGCAACACCTTGGCGTCCAAACCTTCGAGACCGATGACCAACAGACCTCGCGCAGGCTCGCCCAGGGGCCGGGTGGCGACCTCGAGGTACTGCCCGAGTGGCGTCGGCGCCCAGGTCATTCGGGTCATCGGGATGAAGAGCATCAGGACCGAAAATATGATCCTCGCCCACCGTCCGCCACCCAGACGGCGCACCACGGCGCCACCAATGAGTGCGAGGAGGATGGCGACGGACCACGCCACAGCGTCCTGGAGGAGGATCCGATGCGCGGTTGGCGCCAGGAGCATGGTGTGGAGCTTGGCATTGACCGTACTGAGGATCGCAGCCGCGGCGAAAACCAGCGCGAAGAGCTCAGGCGCCGCCCACCGATCGGATCGCGGTCGCAGCCGCTCGAGGACCATGAGCCCGATCAGCAGCGGTACGCCGGCCATGACCATGCCCCACGACGCCCACAGGGGCATGCCGACGAGGACACCGCGTACGGTCTGAACGACCTCCGGGTTCATTCGCAGCACAAGAGCCTCGGCGACGAGGCCGGCCGCGGCCCCGGCGCCGAGAGCGTCAGCCAACAACCGCCGGTTCATCACAGTTGATGGTACCGCGTCCTGATGCCGTAAACTCCACAACCAGGAGGTTCCATGGCCAATCGCGATTCACTCTGCATTGCGCTCGACGGCAGCGACCGGTCATGGATCCTCTCCACCGCCCGCACCCTGGCAGAACATGTGGGCTGGCTCAAGATCGGTCTCGAGGCCTTCCTTGCCCATGGACCGGCGTTGGTGGGCGAGGTCGCGGCCCTGGGACCACGGGTGTTTCTCGACCTCAAGCTGCACGACATTCCCGCCACCGTGCGCCGGGCCGCCGCCAACTGCGCCGCCTGCGGCGCGGACATGTTCACCGTGCATGCAGCCGGCGGACGCGCCATGCTCACGGCAGCCGTCGAGGGCGCCGGCGAGGGATCGAGGAACCAGCCGCCAAAGGTGGTCGCGGTGACAGTTCTCACCAGTCTCGACCGGACCGACCTCGAAGAGCTCGGTCTCGGGAGACGGCCCCAAGATCTAGTCACCAGGTGGGCCCGACTCGCCAAGGATTGCGCTCTCGACGGGGTCGTGGCATCTGCCCATGAGGCGTCGGCGCTGCGCGATGGCTGCGGTGCCGGGTTCTTGATCGTAACGCCCGGCATCCGGCCGGAGGTGAGTGCGGTTGACGACCAACGACGAGTCCTCACACCCGCCGAGGCTGTCGATGCCGGTGCGGACATCCTGGTGGTCGGAAGACCGGTCACCCGCGCGAGCAACCCGGCCGAGGCTGCGCAGAAAATCGTCGAGGAGATCAGCCGTAGAACAACGGACGGTCCTCGAAGTGCTCCTTGCGCCACATGAAAGTGTAGCCGGGGAACTCGATCGGGATGGTGTAGATGACGGTGATCTTGATCCGGTTCGAGGTCCTCTTGATCTTCACGTTTTTCTTGGTCACCGGAAGATCGAGCGATATCGCTTCGTTCAGGATTTCAGAAAGAATTCTCTTGTCGTTGTACTCACGGCGGTTGGCGCGGTCGGCAAGCACCGAGATTTTGGTGTCGAGCGTGCCCACGTTGACGACCACCGGCGTGACCTTAATCGCTACCAGGACCACAATGAGCAACACCGCCCCGCTCACCAGGCATCCGACGGGCACATCTCCGCGCTGAGAACGCCAGCTCTTCATGAATCAGCCTCCCGTCTCCAAAATCCTACCATCTTTCAACGGATGAGCCGAAATTCTCTTTCCCAACGGGTCTTGGTGAAGAAGTTGAAAAAGACCCCCGCGAGCTGCTTCAGTCGATGGCCCAGCCCTCGCCACTGCCAGTCGTTCCGGCCGGCCTCGTACGACCAGTAGATGAGCACCGCCCGCCCTTTGACGTAGCTCAAGGGAACGGGCCCCCAAAAGCGCGAATCGAGCGAGTTGTCGCGGTTGTCGCCGAGACAGAAGATCGTTCCCGGGGGCACCGTGAACGGCCCGAAGTTATCCCGGATACGGGACGAGATCGGCACTGCGGGCGAATCGTCGTAGACTCTCGGGTCCTTGTGGATCACCTGCGGTTCGTCCTGCAGCTCGCCATTGATGTAAAGCTGTTTCTTGCGCAGCTCGACGGTGTCGCCGGCCACCGCGACGCACCGCTTGATGAAATCACGGCGGGTGTCCTCGGGGAACTTGAAAACCACCACGTCACCCCGCGTCGGTGCACGATAGGGAAAGAGACCATGGAGAAAGCTGCCGGCATTTCCCGCAAAGACGAACTTGTTGACCACCAGGTGATCGCCGATCAGGAGGTTCTCTTCCATAGAGCCCGACGGGATCTTGAAGTTCTCGAATACGAAGGTGCGCACGAAGAGTGCGAGGATGAATGCCACCAGGATGGCCTCGTAGTACTCGCGCGCGACCGATTTCTTCATCAATCCTCTCCCATCTCTCGAGATCTTAGCCGATCTGCCTGCTTGCGCATCCCCGGAGGCTGCCATACCTCCCGTGCCCGAGCGTCGAGGCGGCGAGGATCGTCCACCCGTCCGGATCGGTGGGCGAGCTGTCCGGCATGGGCGATCATGGCCCCGTTATCGGCGGTCAGCGCGCGCACCGGCAACAAGATCTCCACCCCGTGTCGTGCACCCCAATCTGTCAGACGATCGCGCAGCAAGGTGTTCGCAGCCACCCCGCCGGATGCTGCGACCGCCTGCGGTCGGTGGCGCATGGCCAACTCGTCCAACGGCCTCAGCAGTTGCTCTACCACCGCCGCCTCGAAGCTAGCCGCAAGATCACGCACCTCCCGGCGCCTGTCGCCGACACCCACGCCCTGGAGATCGCGCCCATTGACCCACCGAACGGCCGCCGACTTCAAGCCAGAGAACGAGAAGTCGAACGGCGCATTCTCGATCCGCGGCCTCGGCAGCGGCACGGCCTTGGGATCGCCGCGACGGGCCAACTCGTCGATCACCGGCCCACCCGGGTACCCCAGACCGAGGACCTTCGCCACCTTGTCGAAGCTCTCGCCCGCCGCATCGTCGCGGGTGCGTCCCAGGCATCGCCGGCTCCCGCCTTCGATAAGGTACCAGCTCGAGTGCCCGCCCGAGGCGACTAACGCCAGCATGGGTTCGGGTTCTGGTCGTGCCGGTCGGCCGTCGAGGTCGATTAGAGGCGACACGAGGTGGCCCTCGAGATGGTCCACCGCCACCAACGGGATCCGTCTTCCCCAGGCAAGAGCGGCGGCGAACCGCACCCCCACGAGAAGCGCTCCGACAAGCCCGGGGCCGGCGGTGACGGCGACCATCTCGATGGGGTCGAGCGCACCTTCAAGGGCATGCTCCACCAGATATGGCAGGGCCTTCAAGTGCTCCCGCGAGGCAAGCTCCGGAACAACTCCCCCATAAGGAGCATGGACGGTGATCTGGCTGGACAGCAGATTCACCTCCACCGCGCCGTCGCGGTCGAGAACCGCCACCGCGCTCTCGTCACAGGAAGTTTCGATGCCTAGAGTGCGAAGCATTGCCTATCCCATCATTATCGCGTGTTCAGGGTTAGGAGGTGAGGAGGTGAGGGGTGAGGCGTGAGGCGTGAGGCG
>JAIVTZ010000365.1:0-4624 GCA_049188105.1 Deltaproteobacteria bacterium
GTAAGAGTGCGGGCAAGTGCTCGATCCAGCTGTGCGGCGAAATAATCCACGGCGTGTCGGCAAACATGATGCCGTTCAGGTCGCTGTTGGAACGGCCGTCCATCGTGTAGATCGATGATGTCGAGTAGACGGGCAGGTCGCCGGAATAATGAAATTTTAGTTGCGACTTCAGCAGCCGGCCGGCGGACGCGTCGGCTGCGAGAAATATGACGTCGGCGTCCTGACGTCGGCGTGGATCAAATTGCAGGGGCCCGCCAATGTTCGCGCGCAAGCGTTGATATCGGTTCACGCTGCCGGACAGCGCCATTAGATCCTCAATCGTGTTCGAGAAATCCGGGTTGCCGGTTGTGTAGCGTCGACTGTCGAGAACGGTGCCGCCCAGCGACTCGAATGCAGTGGCGAAACTCGTGAAGACGCGCCGGCCCCAGTTATTGTTAGGTACAAGTGCCAGGGCAAGGGTATGGCCGTCGGCGATCGCGCGCTCGAGCAGCACCACGGCCTTCTGCGAACCGTCACGGCAGGGCACGCATTTCCCGCACGACTCGTTTCGGAAAAAGCGCACGACGTTCGCAGCGAGCGCGAGCATCGGAGTGCCGTCGGCCACGACCACCAGCGCACCCGATCCGAGCATGCTGCCGGCCTCGTCGAGCGCCTTGAAGTCGATCTCCACCTGGTCCTGCGGCCGGTAGATCTGGTGGCGCGGCGTCGAATACACGTAGTAGCGCTGCCGCGTCACCCGCACCGTGCCGTTGCCGATGATCTCGCGCCGCGAGGCGTCGGTGACGCGCGCCTCGATCGTGTACTCGTAGATCGGCAGGAGGCCGGCGATCCGCCAGGTCCCGTCCTTTTCGACACGGCAGTGGGAGACCCTTGGATGAGGGATCTTCGATGCGTCCGGCAGGAGTCGGCGGTCCGCGACGATGACGTATGCCCGGTCGTGCGCCGGTTGCCCGTCACGCAGCAGCACACGTCCCACGGCCGCGTATTCCCCGATGAGGCCGAGATTCGCCCCGACCGGTTCGCGCCCGACCCGTAGCGGCTCCAACTCGCTCGTGCGCCCCCCCGGCAGGTACTCCCGGTAGCGACGCACGTCTTCGGCAAGCTCGTGGGCCGACCTGTACCGCCGAAAGGGATCCTTGTCGAGCGCCTTCATCGTGATCGCCGAGATCGTGCGGTCGATCCGTGGGTTGCGCTTCCGCGGAGAATCGGGATCGTGGTACATGACTCCCTTCATGGATTCCACTGCGGTTGTGCCCTTGAACGGATTCACCCCGGTCAATATCTCGTACAGCATCACGCCGAGCGAGAAGACATCGGTCTGGCGGTCCGACTCGCCGCCGTGGCCGGAGGCCTGCTCGGGCGACATGTAGGCCGGGGTGCCCATCACCGCCCCGAGCCGGGTGCGCTGGGAGTCGGACTGGTTGCCGTCCTCGTCCTCAATCAACTGCTTCGCGAGGCCCCAATCCATCACGTAGACCACCCCGAGGTCGTCGACCATGATGTTTGCCGGCTTGAGGTCGCGGTGGATGACGCCCTGGTTGTGGGCGGCGGCCACCGCCTGACAGGCACGGATGAAGATCTCGATGAAGTGCGCCCGGTTGCCGCGGTCGAGGAGGTCCTCCGGGATGCGCTCGTCCATCAGCTCGCGCAGGGTCCGACCGTGCACCTTTTTCATGGCGAAGAAGGGATCGCCGTCGGGAAGCTGTCCGGCTCCAAAGACCGGGGTTGTTCCCGGATGGTCGAGACCGGCGAGGATCTCGGCCTCGGCGAAAAAACGCTGGCGGATCTCCTTCTGAACCGCATACTCCGAGCGCAATCGCTTGACCGCGACGGGACGCTGAAGCTCGATGTCGGTGGCCTGATACACGACCGCCATGCCCCCCTCGCCGAGGGTCTCACCGATCAGGTAACGATGGCCGGAGGTGGAGTCGGTCCGTTCGTGGGGCTCGACGTATTCCGTTGAACCCTGGTTCCCGGATGGATCGTGATCGAGAAGCCGGGTCTCTTCGGTGTCGTCACCCTCTGGGGCTACACCGTCGTCGCGTTCGTCGTCGCCAGTATTCATGAGCGTTCTCCCGTCCCCCGCTACTCATCCCGCCGGCGCTGTTTCAGCCGGGCGTCATGTCGGTCGGTAATTGTAGCAATGGGACGACGTTCGTCCCACCGTTTAGTCTCGGGTTTCTCGGGAGGGTGGGCTATATTCGGCGGGATGTCAGATTCAGATTCTCGAGCTCCAGAGCACGACCGAGGCCGTCGGGGCTTCTTTGTGGAGGTGTGGCGTTCCGTCTTTCCCCGTCCCATCGTGCCCCACACCGAGCGTGAGCGAAGGAAGACAATCCTCGACTTTTTCGTGTTGCATCTGCGCCCGGTGCGGGTGCGGCGGAGCACACTCCGATACACCCACACCTTCGGCCTCGGCGGCTCCTCGCTGGTGCTGATCGGGCTGATGGTCGCCACCGGGGTGCTGATGATTCTGGTCTACGAGCCCACGCCGGATCTGGCCTATGAAAGCGTGGCCGGGCTCGGAAGCTCGTATCTCTTCGGCGGCCTGGTGCGAAACATCCACCACTGGAGCGCCAACATCCTGGTCGCGGTGGTCCTCGCCCACATGCTGCGGGTCTTCTTCACCGGCGGCTGGCACGGCCCGCGGCGCTTCAACTGGGTGATCGGTCTGGCGCTGCTGGCCTTCGTTCTCGCGGCCAACTTCACCGGCTACCTGCTGCCGTGGGACCAGCTCGCCTACTGGGCGGTGACCATTTGCACCAGCATGCTCGGCTACGTCCCCTGGATCGGGGGGTGGTTGCAAGGGGTGGCGCGCGGCGGTCCCGAGATCGGTCGTGGGACGCTGGTGATCTTCTATGCCTTCCACACCACCCTGATCCCGGTCGCGCTCGTGCTCCTGATGGGCTTTCACTTCTGGTGGGTGCGCAAGGTGGGCGGGGTGGTGGATCCGCGACCGCCCGAGGAGATCGTTGAAGAGGAGCCCGAGTGGGTTTCGACCCTCCCCAATCTTCTGCTGCGCGAGCTCGCAGCCGGGCTCGCGCTGATCGCCTTCGTCCTCGTGCTGGCGGTTTTCGTCGATGCCCCCCTGGGCGCGGCGGCGAACCCCGGGATGAGTCCCAACCCGGTCAAGGCGCCGTGGTACTTCGTCGGCTTCCAGGAGCTGCAGCTCCACTTCCACCCGCTCTTCGCGGTGGTTGTGATCCCGGCCCTCGCGGCCCTCGCCCTGCTGCTGATCCCCTACCTGCGCTATGACTGCGAGCCGTCGGGCCCGTGGTTTCTGTCCGACACCGGGAGGCGAACCGGGGCGATTGCGGCCGTGGCGGCGCTCGTCCTCACACCGGTCTTGATTGTCTTCGATGAGTTCGTCCTGCAACCCGGCGCAGGTCTGCCGTCGGTCGTGGGGAGGGGACTGGTTCCTCTCGCGATCCTCGGCGCCGCCGCGTTCGCTTTTCGTCTGCTGCTGTTGCGGCAATTCGGCGCCTCGAAAGCCGAGGTCGTGCAGGCTCTGTTCATTCTGTTCTTTGTCACGCTGGCAGTGCTGACCATCACCGGTGTCTGGTTCCGAGGCCCCGGCATGGCGCTCGTCTGGCCGTGGGGGTGAGGCGATGATCCGGCGTCTGGGGTTTTCAACGCAGAGGCGCAGAGGCGCCAAGGCGCAGAGAGTCGTTCCTGGTTTTTTCTTCCCTCCTCTGCGTCTCTGCGTCTCTGCGTCTCTGCGTTACATTCCGGAATTGACGCCGGTTGGAGAGATCACGTGACCGAGAGTGGCCAGCCGACCCGGAGGGGATTCTTGAGTCGGCTGTGGCTGCTGCTTGGGGGGGTGGCGCTGGTGGAGGCGGTGTGGATCGTGACCGACTTCCTCGCTCCCCACCGCCGCCGTGCGACGGGTGGCGACGACACCGCGGTGATCGTCGCGGGTCCGGTCGAACGCTTCGAACCGGGGTCGGTGACCGCCTTCCCGCAGGGCAGGTTCTATCTCGCACGGTTGGATGACGGCGGCTTCCTCGCGCTCAACCGCGAGTGCACCCACCTCGGGTGCACCGTGCCGTGGGTCGGCGAGGAGGGCCGCTTCATCTGCCCCTGCCACGCCTCGTCCTTCGACATCCGGGGCGAGGTCCTGAGCCCGCCGGCGCCGCGGCCGCTCGATCTCTTTGCGGTGCGGATCGAAAACAACATCGTCAAGGTGGATATCAGCAGGCCCATCCGGCGACAGTCATTCTCAGACAATCAGGTGGTGTGGTCGTGACCGCGGACCCGCTCCTGCGGTGGAAGCGAATCGGTCTCGCCGCCGCCGCGGTCATCGCACTCATTCCGCCGGCCTGGGTGCTGCGGCAGCGGCAGGCGCCGGTGCCGGTGCCGGCCGAGGCCGCGACCTTCGTCGGCCGCGAGATCTGCCGCCCGTGTCACGAAGCGGCGGACGAGAGCTGGCTGGGCTCGGACCATGACCGGGCGATGGCGCCGGCCGACGAGACCACCGTCCTCGGGGACTTCAACGACGTGGTCTATACCTCGCACGGCATCACCTCGCGCTTCTTCCGCGAGGCCGGCCGCTACATGGTCAACACCGAGGGCCCGGATGGCGAGATGGCTGACTTCGAGATCACCTACACCTTCGGCGTCG
>JAIVTZ010000366.1:0-4609 GCA_049188105.1 Deltaproteobacteria bacterium
CACGGACTCGGGGAGACCGGCAAGATCTGCCTCGTCCTCGATCAGCAGGGCGACTGCGTTCATCTCCTTGAGCAGGTTTTCGCCAAACTGGGTGGTGAGGGATGCAAGCTCGCCGTTGATCTCGCGCAAGCGTGCCTTGGCCTCCTCGTCGAGGTTGGCGCCGCCTCGCACGAAGTCCTTGTAGGTCTTGTCGAGCAGGCGGTGCTGCTCGGTCGTGAGCTCGAGATCGTCGCGGCTGTCATACACCGCCTTGACCCGCTTGAAGAGCTCTTCGTTGAGCAGGATGTCGTCCTGGTGGTCCGAGAGGCGGGGGTTGATCTCCCTGGCCAGCTCCTGCAGCCCCTCGCTCGAGTGCGCTTCGTTGAGATTTATGAAGACGAGATTCGTCCGCTCCAGCAGCTCGCCCGACCACTCCAGCGCCTCGATGGTGTTGGCAAAGCTCGGGTCCGCGGCATTGCCCGCGATTTCCGCCACCTCATCGGTGTCAGCCATCATCGCTGTCTCGAAGGCCGGCAGGAAGTGCTCCTCCCGGATTTGGTCAAACGGCGGCGCCCCGAACGGGGTATCCCAGTCGCCGAGCAGGGGGTTGGGCGCGGTGGGACCGCTCACGTTACACGCGGTGCAGACGACGACTCCGACGGCCGCTGCGGCGACCAGAATCAAGGTTCCGTTGTGCATTGATGAACTCCTCGGTTGTGTTTTCGGGGCGCCATCTGCGCCCCAGCCCGCACCGGACGCGGTTGCCCGGCATTCTACCCGCATCCAGCGGCTCGAGATCAGATAAAAAGGTGGGCACGTACTAATGATCTTGCAGGCACCGGCCCTCTCCCATCCGGGGCGAGCTTTCATTCGGTCACAACATCATAAGTGAGTGCCGACCTTTCTTCCCTTGCCGGCGATCGCTGAGACCGGCGGCTCAGGGGGGTTGGATCAGTATTGGCGAGGCTCGACCGATGGAGGTCGGTACATTCATGATATACATGATCTACCTGAAATGGACGGGTACAAAATGACAAACATCAAGGTCATCGTAGAAAAACACGCCGACGGCTATGTCGCCTACCCCCTGGGTCTCAAAGGCGTCGTGGTCGGCGAGGGAGATACGTACGAGGAGGCGCTCGCCGACGTCCGCTCAGCCATCCGGTTCCACGTCGAGACCTTTGGAAACGATGTGCTCCAGGGCGAGCCTCCCGTCCTCGAGGCGTTCGTCGCCGAGACCGGAGTCGTCATCTGATGCCAAAGTTCCCGGTTGACGCGCCGAAGAAGCGCGTCAAAAAGGTGCCAGGCACCGGTTTCAATTCAATCAAGATCAACGGAATCGTCTGACCAGGTACCGAAATCAATACCGACCATTAACCCTTGTGGTGCAGGCGTCCCGCCTGCACATGCCGGCGATCATTGAACAAAAGTAGGGCTTGTCCCGCGGCTCGTCGAGCTGTCAGCCGGTGTCGGTTCCTTTTTCGAGAGACCGTGAGCCGATGTAGACCTCGCCCGATGTTCCGTGCAGGGACAGGATGTCTCCCTTGCGGAAGCGGTGGCGGACCTTTCCGTCGGCGTCGATGATGACGGCTTCTCGTTTCTCGAGATCCACCTGCAGACCGGCGGCGCTCATGACCGAGCAGAAGCTCCTGTCTTCGATTCCGTTGGCGGCGACGGCGGCGTGTGAGGTTGATCCGCCCTTGGCCGTCAACAGGCCGTCGGCGGAGATGATCATCGGGATTTCTTCCGGCGTCGGGTTCTCCAGGACCATGAGCACGCCGTCGACGTCGTCGCGGGCCTCGAAGTCGGTGGCGATCAGCTCCTCCCGGTCCCCATCGTCAAAAGCGACCATGCCCCGGAAGCCGCCGCCGCGCACGCCGAGCCCGCGCGTGGCCGGCTCCCCCGGCTCCACGAATTTGACGATCGCCTCGTCGGCGTAGGTCTCCGCCGTGCGCGACTGAAGCACGCTCAAGATCCCGTTCTCGACGGTGAACTCCAGCTCCTGATCCGTACCCATAAAACGCCGGAGCTTGGACGCAGCGTGCCTCAGGCGTCGTCCAAGCATCGGCATCAGCGTGTCGAGCTCATCGAAGGAATGGAACGAGCCGGAGGAGGTCACACCGCCGACAAGATCGTCGCCCGCCGCTGAGAACTTGAACTCGCCGGACAACTCACGGATGCCGAACTCGTTGACGGTGGTGCGCGGGATGACACCGGTGAGAGACACCAGGATTTCATCCATCTCCGGTCTGATCGGCTCGTTCCTGCCGTTGCCGAAGGCCATCTCCTGAACGATGGCCGCGGTCTGCCAGGAGTGCGAGATGCCCTTGATGTCTCGGTACCGCTGCGCTCTCTCCTTGTTCCAGGATTCGAAAACGGCGATCACCGCCGCCAGGAGCTGCTGCACGGGATCGTTGAGAATTTTCTCGAGCTTTTCCGACAGCCCGTGGTCCCGAAGAACGGTCTTCGAGCTCTCGGCGATCTCCTGCATCGCCTCCCAGGGAAGGTCGGTCTTGTACTCGACGCCGAAGCGGCGCTTGGCGTCGTCCACCAGATTGAATGTCTCGAGGTCCACACCCCATATCGCCAGGGCATACGATGCGAGAAACCGACGGTAGGAGTCGTACGCGCGCCAGGGGCCGTGCCGGGCCAACGCCTCGGCGATGCGGTCGTTCATTCCCACGAAGACAATGGTGGAGAGCATGCCGGGCATGGAGAAGACGGAACCGCCGCGGACCGCCAGCACCAGCGGTTCGTTCTCGTCGCCGAACCGCTTGCGGACGCCTCCCTGGCTCGCGATGTCGTTTTCCAAGATCCCGAGGTGGTGCTTGATCTCACCCTCGAGCCAGGTCGGATCGCCGCGATGGAGACCGGCCCGCGGGATGCTCGTGGGGAGGATGAACCCGTCCCGGGTGGGAAGGTTCAGGTGGTTGACGTACAGCAGGCTGCTGCCCTTCCCTCCGTACCGCTCCCTCAAGTTCGGCCCGTCTCCAGAGCGTGCCATCTCCGCCGCAGCCTCGTCTCGGTGCGAGATGTGAATGATGGTGTGTGGGGAGCCGGATTCACCGGAGCTCTGCGGTTCGCGCCCGCGCCCCTCTGACCCCTCGCTCTGCCGTTCGCGGATATATGCCCCGGCGATGTCGGAGAAGTGCACCACGCTGTTGAGGTCATGCATGTACCTCTGCATGTTGGCCACAACGGTGCGCAGATCCTCCTCCTCGAGCCCGAGGCGGTGGCGCATCCTCTCATAGGGGACGATCACCCGCTGGCGAATCTTGTGATAGTGCCGACTGACGTGCGCGAGGACGTCCAGCAGCTCGCCCTCGGTCCGCCCCGGATTGCCGAGCAGCCCCGCAAGGTCATTGAGCTCGCACGAATCGAGACCGTCAAACTCCAGGTTCAGGATGGAGATGCGGATGATCTCGAGGCATTGATCGAGGTCGACGCCGGTCTCGGAGTACGCCGTCGCTACGCTTCGCAGGGCGAGATAGTTCATCTCCTCGAGCAGACAATCGAGCTGCTGCAGGAAGTAGCGCTGCGCCGTGAAACCGCCGGCCAGGATCATGCGCTGCAGCTTCTCCCGGAGATCGCGGACCTGGGTGAAGGTCTCGAAGGAAGAGCCGTTTTCGTTCGCGTTGAGCACGAACTGCAGCCTCATGAAGAGCTCGTCCTGGTACGCCTGCTGGATACCGCTGACAAACGCCCCCACACCCTCCCGCGCCGTCCGCTCGGTCCGATCGGCATCGAACTCCGCGTCATCAGGCCGCAGCTCCTGCAGTGTTTCGAGACAGCTCTTGAACGCCGCCGTGACGTCTTCGGGCCGGGAGAAGTCCTCGGCCATCTGCATGAGAATGCGGAGGTGGTGGTAGTACGCCCACCGGTTGCGAGCGCGGATGCCCTTGCCGATGAGCGTCTCCAGCTCATCCTGAATCGGACTGCCGAACTGGCATTGCAGGAGGTTTTCCGCATACGACTCCTGCCACTCCCGGATGCTCGCCACAGTCTCGGAGGTTCCCAGCAATCGGCCCAGATCCTCCACTACCCGCTCCACGATTCTGCGGGGCTCCTCTCGCTTTCGCGCCTCGATGTCGGCTTCGGCGGGAGACCCGAACCCGAGCCCGGCAAGCTCCTGGGTGTCTCCGTTCTCGAGGTAGTCGAGGTAGGCTTGCGCCAGCAGCAGCGTCCTTCGACCCAGAGCGTGATGGCTGCTTCTTCTCAGCTCGTTGACGATGGCGCTGCCGCGGATATCGACCTCGGCGAGACGGATGGTGTCGTTCCACAGCCGGTCGATCAAATTGGGCTTGCCGATGACGCTGGAGAGGTTGCGGACGATCGTCCGCGTGAGCCCGGGGAAACGGCGGCTCAGCCGGCCGTTGATGAAACGGATGAGCTCTGTATTGAGGTTGTTGACCTCGGGTTGCAGGTTCTTTGCGCCCAGAAAGGTCTTCACCGACAGGTTGCACAACCGCGCCACCAGGTGCCGCAGCAGGTAGAGCGCTTCGTTGCGGTTGGTCAACTCGTTCACGCTGTTGAGCAACGAGGCGATGTCGCGGATGCGCGCGATCCGCGGATCCTTCACGTGCTCGGCGTCGAAGAAGAAAATCCTCTCCTCGAGGTCGATGGCAACGCC
>JAIVTZ010000367.1:0-4581 GCA_049188105.1 Deltaproteobacteria bacterium
TCCGACCTCCGCTCTCGAAGAGCGCAGGCCTCGCCACTTCTCTGCGTCTCTGCGTTTCTTCCCTCTGTGTCTTCTCTGTGCCTCTGTGGTTCTTCGGGCGGATGGGCGGCGAATCGGGATGCCAGGCACTTCCGGTGAGCGCGGTCCGTTTCACGAGGTGCTTTCGAAAATCCGAAATCCGAAATCCGAAATCCGAAATCGCTTGTTTGGGGCACCGCTATACTGACCCGGTGCATGAGATGGGAATCGCCATCGAGGTCTATCGCACCTGCCGCGAGACGATCGAGGCTCACGGCGGCGGGCGGTTACAAGGGGTGCGTCTCGCGGTCGGCGAGCTTTCGGCGGTGGAACCGAGTCTGCTGGTGTCCGCCTGGGAGGCGGTGGTCATCGACAGCCCCGATGCCGGCGCGGAGCTCGAGATCAGATGGTGCCCTGCACAACAGTTCTGCGGCAACTGCAACCAGGCCAAGGAGCGTTCCGAGGGAAGCTGGATGCGGGTGTGCCCGGATTGCGGATTCCCGGTTCAGATTTCGGGGGGCGGCGAGCTCGACGTCCTCGACCTGACCTTCGAGGGAGACGAGCTGGTCGACGCCGAAACGCCCGAGTCGATGGGATGACGGCGGCCTATTTCAAGGATTGTCCAGGGGCTGACGGGAGGACTCCGAAATGAAGCAGGTTGTGACGATCAAACGGCGCGCGCTGGCCGCGAACGAGGAACGGGCCGAGCGATTGCGGTCGCGCTTCGCAGCCTCTAAAACCCTGGTTATCAATCTGATCTCGTCCCCAGGTTCGGGGAAAACCTCCCTCCTGGAGGCGACGGTGCAGGCCCTCGACGGCACGCTCCGCTGCGCCGTGATCGAGGGGGATGTTGCGACCGAGAACGACGCCGACCGCATCCGCGCACTCGGTGTTCCAGCGCACCAGATCCTGACCTCAGGGGCGTGCCATCTCGATGCGCGGTTGGTGGAGGACGGACTCGCCGAGGGCGAGATCCCCGAGGTCGACATCCTGTTCATCGAGAACGTCGGCAACCTCATATGCCCCACCACCTACGACCTCGGTGAGGACTTCAAGGTCGTCGTTCTGTCGGTCACCGAGGGCGACGACAAGCCGGTCAAGTACCCGGCGATTTTCTCCCGCGCCGAGGTCGCCGTCATCTCGAAGTCGGACCTGCTGCCATACGTCCCGTTCGACCTCGAGGTGGTCAAGGAGCAGATCGCCACCCTCAATCCCGCCGGTGAGATCCTCGTCCTGTCGTCCCTCAAGGGTGATGGAATCGACGATTGGATTGGGCTCCTGCACGCCCGTCTCGAAGCCAAGAGGCGAGCCTGAGGGTGAATTCCAAGCCGTTGAAAAGGTTACAAATCCGGTGCCGCGGCACCGTCCAGGGCGTGGGTTTTCGCCCTGCCGTCCATCGCATCGCCACGTCGCTCGGTCTCGCGGGCTGGGTCGTCAACGACCCCCAGGGGGCGACCGTGGAAATCGAGGGTCCGGCGGACGTCGTTGACCGCTTCGTCGAACGCCTCCACTCGGATCTGCCGCCCCTGGCCCGACTCGAAGCGGCCAAGGAGGAACCGCGCGAGCCGCTCGGTGAGGAGGGCTTCGAGGTTCGGACATCGACCGTCGGCCGGCGGCAGGGGGCGCTGGTGCCGCCGGACGCCGTGCTCTGCGGCGACTGCCGCCGCGACATGGAGACGCCGGACGACCGTCGCTACCGGTACCCCTTCACCACGTGCACCAACTGCGGCCCGAGGTTTTCGCTGGTGCGGGAGCTCCCATACGACCGCGAGCGCACCTCGATGGCGTGCTTCCCCCTGTGCAGGGACTGCGAGCGTGAGTACACCGATCCCTCGGACCGCCGATTCCACGCCGAACCGGTGGCCTGTCCCGTGTGCGGACCGCGGTTGTGGCTCGCCGACGAGGGTGGCGGGGAGATCGAGTCGATCGCCGACCCCATCGCAGGCGCGGTCACGGAGCTGCTCGCCGGGCGGATCGTCGCCGTCAAGGGGCTTGGTGGCTTCCAGCTCGCTTGCCGCGCTGATTCGTCAGAGGCGGTGATGCGGCTGCGGCAGCGAAAAAAGAGGCTCGGCAAACCGTTTGCCGTGATGGTCCGCGACATCGATTCGGCCGCAGAGATGGTCGATCTCGATGCCGATGCGGAGATCCTCCTGCAGTCGCCGCGGGCGCCTATCGTTCTCGCGCCGCGCCGGCGGCCATCGTCGATCGCCGACGAGGTGGCGCCGGGTCTCGAAGATCTCGGGGTGATGATCCCGACAACGCCGCTGCACGTGGAGCTTATGCGGCCGATGGGGATGCCGCCGCTGGTCATGACGTCGGGCAACCTCTCCGAGGAACCGCTCTGCAGTACCAACCGGACGGCGGTCGCGGGGCTTGCGGGGATCGCCGATGTCTTTCTGTTGCACGATCGCGACATCGTCCGCCGAATCGACGACTCGGTGGTGCGCACCTCACCAAGGGGAGCGATGGTGGTTCGTCGGGCCCGGGGATGGGTCCCGGAGCCGCTGCGGCTGCCGGTCAGCTCGTCGCCGGTCATCGTTGCCACAGGAGGCCACCTCCAGGTCACCGCCTGCGTGACCGACGGTGACAAGGCATTTCTGTCGCAGCACGTGGGCGATCTCGACACGGTGCCGGCGAGGGAGTTCCTTGCCGAGGTCATCGACGGGCTCTTGGATTTTCTGCAGGTCGAGCCGGGCCTGGTGGCGGCTGATTCACACCCGGACTACCCGAGCACCTGGCTGGCGCACGATCTGGCGACGAAACACGGTGCCGAGGTGGTATCGGTCCAACACCATCTCGCGCACGTGGCGGCGGTGCTCTCCGAGCACGGCCGGTTCCCAGAGCTGGGTGAACGATGTCTCGGCATCGCGCTCGACGGCACCGGGTGGGGTCCGGACGGCACCGCGTGGGGCGGCGAGTGGATCGAGCTCGAAGGCGATCTCCGGTGGCGGCGATTGGCGCACCTCGAAGCCCTGCCCCTGGTCGGCGGTGAGAAGGCGGTTCGCGAGCCGTGGCGGGTGGCGGTGGCGGCCCTCGTGGAATCGGGCGAGGAGAAGCTGATCGCCTCGACGCCGATGACTGCACAGATGGCGATTGATCGCCTCGAGACGATGGCGCGGCTGGTGGAGCAGCCCGGGTGGCCGCGGGCCTCCGGTGCGGGCCGGGTCTTCGAGGCCGCAGGCGCGCTGCTCGGGGTTGGGCTGGTGAATCGCTGGGAGGGCGAGGCGGCGGCGCGTCTGGAAGCGCTGGCGGCGCCGGAGTGGGGGAGGGCGGAGCCGTGGCCGGAGGTCGAGGTCGTGGACGGTGATTCGGGCCCGGTGCTGCCGTCGGCGCTGCTCCTCGCCAAGGTGGCCGAGCGGGCGGCGTCCGGTGAGAGCCCGGCGATCGTGGCGGCGGGTTTCCACGCGACATTCTGCCATTTGGCGGCCGAGATCACCGGCCGGTTGGGTCTGCCTCGAGGCGCCGTGGTGGCCCTCGGCGGGGGCTGTCTGGTCAACCGGCTGTTGAGCGATCGGCTGGCAGAGGAGCTGGAAGCACAGGGCTTCGAAGTGCTGCTGCCGAGGAACGTGCCACCCGGAGACGGCGGCCTGTCCTACGGCCAGGCAGCGATAGCGGCGGTCGCCGCCGCAACGGGCGAGCAACCGCGGCAGGTGGGCAGTGAAACGCTTGAACGTTAAACGTTGAACGTTGCCGTCCGTCCGGCCGACGAACCACAGAGACACAGAGGCACAGAGAAATCACAGAGCCATCCACCCGCGCACGTCGCAAACACGAAGACACGAAGACACAGTAGCTCGACCACGAACCAGCCGTAGTGGCCCTCGGCGTCGGTCTGATCGGTTTCATAGAAGGTTCAGTACCCGGGCTGACCGGTAACGCAGGACTCGATGGTGCAATCGCAAACCCTGTCCTTCCCGACCCAACGATTGCCTGGGTAATCGAGAAATAGCGCCGCAGAACTGAAGGCCCGCCTTGCGCTCCGGCACCAAATGCCTCGATGAGGCAGGAAATTGTTGATGCCGGGGGATTGCGGGTTGCGAATCACCGTCGAGGATCGGCCGGATGGGGTTCTCGAGGAGGGCAGGACAGGCACCCCATCTACAATCCGCTTCCTCTCTTTCCGTTTTCATGATATCATGCAGCATGAAATGGAGGATTTCATGCCAGCCATCAAGACAATCGGACGGAGCGGGCAGATCAGCCTCGGGAAGGAGTTTGCGGGCCAGCATGTGCTGATCGACGAAATCGAACCTGGAGTGTGGATCCTCAAGGTCGGGCGGTTTATCCCGGAGAATGAAGCGTGGCTCCACCAAGAGCCCGCCATTTCGGAGCTCGACGAGGCGGTCGCCTGGGCTGAGACCAACCCACCGACCGAGGGGGATCTCGTCATCCTCGAAGAGAAGGTCGGCACGTGAAGGATGGAATCCGTCTCGATCTCAACAACCCGGTCTTCCAGCGGCAACTGTTCGAACTCGAAAAGAGACACCAACTCGCGGTTCTTCGAGTTCTGCGCAAGCTCTCACAGTTGACCTGGCCTGCCCTCTACTCGGATCGCGGCTTTCG
>JAIVTZ010000368.1:0-4540 GCA_049188105.1 Deltaproteobacteria bacterium
GAACATTCGGTTGATGGCGAAGCCCGCCTTATCCTCGGCCGGGATCTCGATCTTGTCCAAGTCATGACACAGAGCGACCACGGTGTCGTAGGTGTCATCAGAGGTAGCCAAACCACGGATGATCTCCACCCCCTTCTGCATCGGCACCGGGTTCATGAAGTGCATGCCCATGAAGAGCTCGGGTTTGCCGTAGGCGGCGCCGAGGCGGGTGACGCTGATTCCGGAGGTATTCGAAACCAGGATCTTGTCGTAGCCGAGCTCTGCCAGCTTGCGGTTGATCTTCTCCTTGAGCTCTGGAATCTCGGGAACCGCCTCGATGATCAGATCACAGTCGAGGAGGTCTTCCTCGCTGGTGGTGGTGGTCACACGACCGACGGCCTCGTCCTTGGCCTCGGCGGTGATTCCCTTCTCGCCGCCCGACTTCTCGAACGCCTTCACCAGCCGATCGAGGCTGCGCGAGATCGCATCCATTCCGCCCTCGAGAGCGCTCGCGTCCACATCCATCACAACCGTGTCGAAACCGCTCTGCGCCGCCACCTGCGCGATCCCATTGCCCATGGTTCCGATGCCGATGACGCCGATCTTGGAAATACCACTCTTGCTCATTGGGGTTCTCCTTCCGTCAATCGACGGTATTCTACGCTTCCAGCGTCGAGCGTGCAGGGAAAAGGGTTCAGGGTTCAGGGTTCAGGGTACAGGGCACAGGGTACAGGGTTCGGGGTTCACGCAGATCCCCGGAGGCGAGCGGGTGGGCCCTGCACCCTGTACCCTGTACCCCGCGCCCTATGCCCCGCCGGGTGGCCCGAATGAACAGTCGTTCACTGCAATTCTCCCGATTGTTTGGAGTTATGTCTGAGCAACTGTTAAATAGCTTGTCACTTTTCTTCACAAGCTCTATACTCCTCGGCGTGAGAAACCCCGTCAGGGTTTCGTCGTGTCATGAGAATTGACAACCTATCACCAGGTCGAGATGCCGCGAGTGTTGATCGGCATTTCCACCAAAGAAAGAATGGGAGGCATCGATGTCGACTCTGAAAGAAACCCTGTTCAAGAAGATCGAGGAGCACCGGCCAAGGACGACACGTCTGCTGAAAGAGCACGGCGACGTCAAGCTCTCCGACGTCACCATCGCGCAGGCGATCGGCGGTGCGCGTGGCGTGCGTTGTCTGGTCACCGACGTGTCCTACCTCGACCCGTTTGAAGGCATTCGCTTCCGGGGTCGCACGATCCCCGAGACCTTCGAGGCACTGCCGGCGGTCGAAGGCCAGGAGTACCCGAACGTCGAGGGCTTCTGGTACTACCTCATGACCGGCGACATCCCGACCGCCGAGCAGGCGGAGGCGGTGGTCGCGGACTTCAAGACCCGTCGCCAGCTGCCGGACTACGTCAAGGACGTGCTGCGCGCCATGCCGTCAGACACCCATCCGATGACCATGTACTCGGCCGGCATCCTTGCCATGCAGCGCGAGTCGATCTTCGTCAAGAGCTACAACGAGGGCATGTCGAAGATGGACTACTGGGACCCGATGTACGAGGATGCGTGCAACCTGATGGCCAAGCTGCCGGTGCTGGCCGCCTTCATCTATCGCCTCAAGTACAAGGATGACGACCAGATCGCCGAGGACCCGAACCTCGACATGGGCGGCAACTTCGCCCACCAGATGGGAATCGATGCTCCATACGATGACGTGGCGCGGATGTACTTCATCCTCCACTCCGACCACGAGTCGGGCAACGTCTCGGCGCATACGACCCACCTGGTCGCATCGGCGCTGTCGGACGCTTACTACTCGCTGTCGGCCGGAATCAACGGCCTCGCGGGACCGCTCCACGGCCTTGCCAACCAGGAGGTGCTGAGCTGGACCATGAAGTTCATGGAGCAGCTCGGCGACCAGGAGCCCACCGAGGAGCTCGTCAAGAAGGCCCTGTGGGACACCCTCAACAGCGGTCAGGTGATTCCCGGCTACGGCCACGCGGTACTCCGCAAGACCGACCCGCGCTACGAGTCGCAGCGCGAATTCTGCCTCAAGCACCTGCCGGACTACCCGCTCTTCAAGCTCATCAGCATGATCTACCAGGTGGCGCCGGGCATTCTCGAGGAGCAGGGCAAGGCCAAGAACCCGTGGCCCAACGTCGATGCGCAGTCGGGTGTCATCCAGTGGTTCTACGGCCTCACCGACTGGGACTTCTACACGGTGCTGTTTGGCGTCGGCCGTGCGCTGGGTGTGCTCACCAACATCACCTGGGACCGCGCCCTCGGCTACCCGATTGAGCGCCCGAAGTCGTTGACCACCGACATGCTCGAGGAGGCCGCCGGCATCGAATAAAATTCACTGCGTGAATTTCAAAAAAGGGCGCCGACGGCGCCCTTTTTTTGGCTTGAGGCATGGGGCTTGAGGCTTGAGGAGCCATCAGGTCCCAAGCCCCAAGCCTTTTTTCGCACTACTTCTCTTCGTCCACCCGGGTCATCTTGGCGATGTAGAGCTTCGCGAGGTCGGAGGGGTCGGGGAGCTTGAGCTCGCGCGCAAACTGGAGCGTATGGCCGCGCACGAACGCGGTCGCCGGCAGCGCGTCGAAGTCCTCGTTCTCAATCTGATCGAGGATGGTGACTCCGATCTTCGTTCCAGCTGCGATCTGATGCAGACTCAGACCCTGGAAGAGGCGGTGGTGGCGGAGATAGGCGCCTGGCTCGGCGGCGGGGTCGGGTGCGGGCCCCGAGGGAACCTCGGATTTGGGTGAGGGCAGCCGGTTATGGGAGGGAGCGGCCGGCGTCGACGGTTCAGTACCCACTATTCGACGGTAGGCCTCGTCGATCCGCTGGACCATGTCCGTCCGCTCATCGTCGTCGAGCAGATTGTAGGTGGCCATTGCGGAGGGTTCGTAGAGCGCTTTCCGATGGCGGTAGGCCTGTCGTACGCGAGATATCTCGGCGCCCGGCTCCAGGCCGAGGACCTCCCAATCTTCGCGGCGGATCTTCATGCAGATCTCCTCCGGGTGTAGGCCAGTTTGTCGGCGATCCCGTGCACCGCGGTCACGAACGGTATTTGTGGGAAGAACTCGACTGCCAAACGCTGCTCGACCACCGATCGCCCAACCACCTGATCGTTGGGGAGACCACCGAGGAACTGCAGCCGAACGCCGAAGTACTCGCGACAGGCGGTGGCCATGTCTTCGCCCAACTGCTGATGCTTTGGGTGATCGACCCTGTTGACGATGAGTGCGGGTCTGAAACTGCTGGCTTCGGCGATCAGAGCCGCACCGGCGTCGGGATCGACCGCCCAAACGCGAGAAATGAGGTCTCGCGGAGTGCGCACGCTGTTTTGCTGACTCCCTTTCATGACCTCCTCGACGGCTGCTCGAACCAGGGTTCTCGGCTCCGCACGCTTGAGCTTGCGGAAAAAGGCGGCCTTGAGGAAGTGATAGGTATTCTCGACCGAGGTGGGTTCCGGTACGGCCACCAGAATGCCCTTTCGCGCGACCAGGAAGAAGTCGAGGACGTTGAACGCACTGCCGGCGCCGAGGTCGAGCACCACGTGGTCCGCGTCGAGGGCGTTGATGTGGCGGAGGATCTTGCCCTTTTGCCCAAAGTTCGGGTTGGCCATATCGACCAGTGCGCGGGCGCCGCTCACCAGCCACAGGTTCTCGACCGGAGTCGGCGCCATCACATCCGAGAGGTTCGGTACCTTTTTCGAGATGAAGTCGGTGAGGTTGGTCCTCGGGCTCGGCACTCCGAGAAGGGTGTGGAGATTTGCACCGCCGAGATCCGCGTCGACCAGCACGACCCGGTCGCCGGCTCGACAGAGGGCGGCGGCGAGATTGGCGGCGATGACTGATTTGCCCACGCCCCCCTTTCCGCCTCCGATGGCCCAGATCCGAGGGCCCTTCGGGACGGACGTGTTGAGTTCCTCGCCCATGTCTCAATACCGGTTTCGACGATTGAGTCTGTTCAACCCGGGGACCTTGGTGACCGTGGTCATCGAAAACATCGTACCACTGCGGGAATCTACTTACGTTGTCAGTTGTTTGCTCGACAATACACGGACGAACCCAGGGCTTGCCGCGTATACAGAGCAACGGGTCGAGTTTGGGAACGGCTCAGGTCCCGGTCGACTTTTTGCGATTTCAGGCTTCCGACGGAGAGAGATGAAGAACTTCAGAAGAAAACGAATCCCCCATTCGGACGGCACCACCCACCGCCGAAGCCCTCGTGGGGAGCTGCCGCTGTACTCGGCCAACCTCGGCAGCCCGATCTTTGTCGAAAGTTGGAACGGTGGCTCGCCGCTGAACTGGGTCGAGTTCATGGGTCGCTGGGAGATCACTCGCGTCGACCGAAAGAACCACGAATCCGACGACTGAACTCCCCGCGTCCGTTCTCGTTCCCGCGCTCCGGCGAGGAGCTACCGGATTCCACGCGGCCCGTTTCTCAGAGCGCTTCCCGAGAGGATGCCAGGCACGCCGATTCGCGGCGAATCGGGATGCCAGGCACCTCCGGTGAACGCGCCCGTTCCGCCGACTCGAGACTCCTGGTTGAACGCGTATT
>JAIVTZ010000369.1:0-4532 GCA_049188105.1 Deltaproteobacteria bacterium
CAACCAGCATGATAACCAAAAAGGTGAGAGGCTGGAGAATCATGGTCTCGATCTCAGGGCAGCTCGACGCCCAGCTCTCGCAGCTCGCGGGTAGCACGCTCGTTCCAACCACGGTTGGCCGCCGGGCTTGCCGGGCTCGGGTGGAGGACGCGGCCGACTCTGACTCCGGCGCCGGAAAGTGCCGAGCGCGCCCGTTCCTCGGCAAAGACGCCGACGCCGACCACCAGATCAGGATGCAAGAACTCCACCGTCCGTCGCAACGCGCGATCACAAATCTCGAGCAGCGTCTTCCGTTCACAGATCGGCAGCTTGTCCGGAGTCCGATTGCGGCCGGTGGATTCCATGAACGCCAGCGGGCAGTAGTTGGCGACGAAGAAGCGGGTGAAGAAACGCTCCGGGGTGCCGAAGAGATCTCGCGCCCATCCCCACAGCCGCGCGCCGCTAACCTCGGAACGGGTGCAGGCGAGACCCATCACCGGCCGTTTCGGGTGCTCGGGATCGGGCCGCCCAATCGCGGTGTCGATCTTCAGCCAGTCGCGCACCGCGCCTACCTCGCCGAACGGCACTCCGGTCTGGACCATTCCCCACGGTCCGGGATTCATGCCCAGAAGGAGGATCTCTTTGGGCGTTCCGCCAAATCGCTCGAGATACTGAGCATGCGCCTCCCAAGCGTACGCTAGCGGGTTGTACACATGGCTCACCGGTGACGCGAACCGGAGGCGACCCGCCTCTTCGGCCAGCTTCTGAGCGATATCGACGAGCCTCAAGGCAACATCCTCCGCCGGGAAGGGTAGCAGCTTGCCGAATTCCGAATTCCGAATTCCGAATTCCGAATTCCGAATTCCGAAATCCGAAATCCGAAATCCGAAATCCGAAATCCGAAATCCGAGCCGTGTCCCCCCGCAACGCCCGACCATCAGCGTACTATGTGTGCAGGAGGTCGCCATGAGTCGAACAGTTCTTGTCTGTTTGCTTGCCGTAACGACATCAGCCACTTTTGCTGCGGATCGGCCGGAGGGCCGCGCATTCGCCACCCGGTCGGTGACCTACGCCCGCCACGGGATGGTCGCCGCTGCCCACCCGCTGGCGGTCGAGATCGGCCTCGACGTGCTCAAGGCCGGCGGCTCGGCGGTGGACGCTGCCATTGCCACCAACGCGGCGCTCGGTTTTCTGGAACCCGTGTCGTGCGGTCTCGGGGGCGATCTCTTCGCCATGGTCTGGGACCCGAAAACCGAAAAGCTCTATGGGCTCAACGCGTCCGGGCGCGCGCCGGCGTCGCTCACCATCGACAAGGTGCCCGCCACCGATCGGGGGACGATCCCCGTCTACTCGGTCTACTCGTGGACCGTGCCTGGGTGCGCCGACGGCTGGTTCGAGCTCTATGAGAAGTTCGGCAAGCTACCCATAAAGGACATCCTCGGTCCGGTGGCCGCCATCGCGCGCGAAGGTGCGCCGGTGCCGCAGGTGATTGCCGCCGGATGGGCGCGCGGTGCTGCCAAGTTCGAGGACAGCCCTGGATTTGCCGAGGTCTTCATGCCAGGTGGTAACGTCCCGGCCGAGGGGGAGATCTTCGCCAACCCGGCGCTCGCCGACACCCTCGATGCGCTGGCCGTGGGTGGCCGCGACGCCTATTATCGGGGAGAGATCGCCGAGCGGATGGTCGCGTTTTCCAACCTAGTGGGCGGATTTTTCTCACTCGAGGACCTCGCCGCGCACTCGAGCGAGTGGGTCGAGCCGATCTCGACGACCTACCGCGGTCTCACGGTGTGGGAGCTACCGCCCAACCCGCAGGGCCTTGCGGCGCTCGAGATGCTCAATATTCTGGAAGGTTTCGATCTCGCCGCCATGGGGCGCGACAGCACCGACTTCTGGCATGTCCTCGTGGAAGCCAAAAAGCTGGCCTACGAGGACCGGGCGAAGTACTACGCTGACATGCAGTTTGCCGAGGTTCCGGTTGAGGCACTCCTCGACAAGGGCTACGCGGCCGAGCGGGCAAAGCTGATCGACATGAAGACGGCGGCAGAGCGTGTCGTACCCGGCAACCCCGCTCTCGAGCACGGCGACACCACCTTCCTCGTCACCGCCGACTCGAGCGGCATGATGGTGGCGCTGATCCAGTCCAACTACACCGGCTTCGGCTCGGGCTACGTGGTGCCCTCGCTCGGCTTCGGGATCCAGGACCGGGGCGCGCTGTTTTCGTTGGATCCCGACCACCCGAACTCGCTGGAGCCCGGCAAGCGTCCCTTCCACACCATCATTCCCGCCTTCATGGGTTCAAACGGCGTGCCGGACACCGCCTTCGGTCTCATGGGCGGCGACATGCAGCCCCAGGGGCACGTCCAGATCGTGGTCAATCTCGTGGACTTCGGCATGAACCTGCAGGAGGCGGGGGATGCGCCCAGGTTCCACCACACAGGCTCCTCAGAGCCCACCGGAACGGTGATGACCTCGGGCGGTGTCCTCCACCTCGAGTCGGGGCTGCCGGTGGAGGTCTATCGCGACCTTACGAAACGGGGCCATCGTATCGAGGAGGTCAACCCGGGGACCTTCGGCGGCTACCAGCTCATCCACCGCCACCCGGAGACCGGGGTGCTCGCGGGAGCGACCGAATCGAGGAAGGACGGGATGGCAGCGGGGTATTGAAGGCCTGAGGCTTGAGGCGTGGGGCGTGAGGGTACCGGGTTTCGTGCCCCAAGCCGCAAGCCGCAAGCCGCAAGCCCCAAGCCCTCGTGTAAGATGCTTCCATGCTGGAGCCGATTCTCAACGAGAAACAAAAAGAGCTTCTCACGGCTGAGCGCGGGCTCCTGGCCGAGGTGATGGCGGGGCTCGAGCGCTCTGAGACGAGCGCCGAGGACCTGCAGGCTCTCACCGACTCGGTGAGTCAACTCGACGAGCTTTTCTTGCTGGTGGTGGTGGGTGAGTTCAACGCCGGCAAGAGCGCGCTGATCAACGCCCTCCTCGGCCAGGCGGTGCTCGCCGAAGGGGTGACGCCGACGACCTCCAAGATCCACCACATCGCCTGGGGCGAGGAGCTCGAACGCGAGCCGATGGGGGCTGTCGGAGAGCGGATCACCGCCCCGGTCGAGACCTTGCGCCAGCTGACCATCGTCGACACTCCCGGCACCAACGCTCTCGACCGTGCGCACGAGGCCCTGACCACCGATTACGTACCGCGCGCCGATCTCGTGATTTTCGTGACCTCTGCGGACAGACCGCTGTCGGAGAGCGAGCGGGTCTTCCTCGAGACCATCCGCCAATGGGGCAAGAAGGTGGTCATCGTCGTCAACAAGGTCGACATCCTGCGCGGTGAGGACGAGGTGGTGGAGGTCCTCGAGTACGTGTCATCGAACGCGAACCGGCTGCTCGGCGTCGATCCCGAGGTTTACCCGGTATCGGCCCTGCGCGCCGCCGATGCGGAGGACGCCGAGGCGCGGGCGGTGAGCGGTTTGCCGGCGGTGGAGAGATTCCTTCACGACACCCTCGACAGCGGCGAGCTGCTGCGGCTCAAGCTCGGCAACCCGCTCGGCGTCGCGGCGCACCTGCTCAATGGCGCGCTCGAAACCGTGGAGGGGCGGCTCGAGCTGCTGGGCGACGATCTTCGCACCATCGACGATATCGAACGTCAGACCGAGACCTGGACCTCCGACGTGCGCCGCGAGTTCGAGCTTCGATTGTCCGACATCGATAACGTCCTCCACGGCATGGAGCGGAGGGGGGTCGATTTCTTCGATGACACCGTGCGGCTCGCGCAACTGCCCAAGCTCTTCGACAAGTCCGAGCTCAAGAAGCGCTTCGAGGCCGAGGTTGTGGCCGACGCGCCGGAGGCCGTGGAGGCCAAGGTCGACTCGCTCATCGACTGGCTCGTGGACTCGGAGCTCGGCCACTGGCAGAACGTGGTCAACCACGTCAACCGCCGGGTCGGAAAGCATGCCGACCGCATGATCGGGGAGGTCGGCGGCCGCTTCGAGACCGACCGCACGCGACTGCTCGAGACCGTGGGCCGCGCGGCCCGTGACGGGCTGGCGTCGTACGACCGCGCAGCCGAGGCCAACCGGATGGCTGAGGATCTGCAGAAGGCCGTCACTTCGACCGCCGTGCTCGAGGTTGGCGCCGTCGGTCTCGGTGCGACCGTGGCATTGGCGGCAAGCTCCACCGCTGCCGATATCACGGGGTTGGCCGCCGCCGGCACCATGGCGGTGCTCGGGCTCTTCATCCTGCCCCACCGCCGGCGCCGTGCCAAGTCAGAGCTCAAACAAAAGATCGCCGCGCTTCGCTCCGAGCTCATGACCGCCCTCAGCTCTCACTTCGAGGCCGAGTCCGAGCGCGGCCGCCGCCGCCTCGAAGACACCATAGCGCCGTACACGAGGTTTGTGCGCTCGGAATCCGAACGCCTCACCGGTGAACACGATGCTCTGGCAGCCCTCTCAGATCGCGTTGGAGAGATGACGGCGCGGGTCGAGGCGCTGGCGGCGGGTTAAGGGCAAAGGCCCTAACTCTCAACTCTCAACTCTTAACTCTCAACCTTTCCGCCG
>JAIVTZ010000370.1:0-4529 GCA_049188105.1 Deltaproteobacteria bacterium
GCCACCTCGAAATCGGGAAAACCTATCCGGAGCCCATCGACAGACGGACTCCCTTGCCCCTGCCGCTCAGCCGGTTTGCAGGGTCTCGAGGATGGCGCGGAGGTCGGGGTCCATTCGCACCGGCCTGCCTGTTGAGTTATCCACGCACGCCAGCGTCGTCACCGCTTCGGCCGCGACAGCGCCGTTGGCCTCGACCACGTACTCGAAGGTGAAGGATGCACCCCTGATCTCGCCCACCCGCAGCCACACCCGGACCTCGTCGTAAAGGTCCACCGGCCGCTTGTAGTTGATCTCCAAACGAATGACGAAGAAGGGCACGCCCATCGCCTCGCGGCCGCCGAAACGCTGGCGCCATACCACGGTCCGTGCCATTTCGAGGTAGCTCGCGAAGGTCGCGTTGTTGACGTGAGCGAAGGCATCGAGGTCGCGCCACCGCACCTGGATCGGGCAAGAAAAGGGGTAGCCGTTCATGGCGGACAGGGTAGCAGGAGTGAATTCGGAATTCGGAATTCGGAATGCCGGGCATCCGGCGATTTCGAATTTCGAATTTCGAATTTCGGATTTTCCGCCCCCGATCTGAATCCTCCTCCCGGAGCCCACAGTCGGCGTGGCATCCTTGTCGAATCGGACGTGCCGTCTCTGACGATTTTGGGAGCACGGAGGATTGTTGCGAGTGGATGACTCTGGCCCAAATATCGTCAGAGGGGGCACTCACGGGCAATGCCGCCGCGGAGAATCGGGATCTTCCAGCAGGACAACCCTCGCCGGAGCGAAGAACAGCGTGCCGGATGGCTGCGTATCGCGGGCCGCAGCAGAGGACCGTAGCGGCAGCGGCAGGGGCGGCGAAGCCGCCGCGCCGACCTCGGAAGTAACAGGACCGAACCAGGCCCCGCGGAATCGGAGCGCAGCGGAGATTCCGCGATCGCGCCGCCGGTGGGCCTATGACGGCGTTTCTCCGACTGGAGCGAGGAGGGACAGACCGTCCGGTCGTCCCGACGAAGCGGAGGGAGGAAAACGTCGTCATAGGTCCGGCGCCGGTGCGATCACACGAAAAGGTGGGGGGTGCGTCGTTCGGTAAGGGGCAGCCCGCCGGCGCGCCGCAGGCGCGCAGCGGGCGAGGTCGAGCGCGACCGACGAGCGCTCGCGCTCGGAGGGCGTGGCGACCGAGGCCGCGTGGCCGCGGTCGCAGACCGCGGACGGCGGGCGGGCACGGAGACGGGCACGGGCACGGGCACGGGCACGGGCACGGGGTTTAGTGGATATTTTCACAATCATCTGAGATAATTCACCACCCGTCGCAGAAAGCGACGGCAGAAGGGAAGTGGCAATCATGAGCCTCTCCTTGATCGCCAAGTCGATCGGCGAGTCCGCCACCCTCAAGCTCAACGAGGTCGCCGCCATATTGCGAGCCAAGGGCGACCCAGTGATCCACCTCGGCGGCGGCGAGCCCAAGGGCAAGGCGCCGCTGGATGCGATCCTCGCCGCGACCGCGCTCGTCAACTCGGGCGAGGTGCGGTACACGCCGCCGGACGGCATCCCTGCGCTCAAGCAGGCGATCATCCGCTACACCGAGGACTTCTACGGCTGGCGGCCGGCGCCCGAGAACGTGATGGCCTCGGGCGGCGCCAAACAGGCCATCATGTCGGCCCTGCACGCCATCCTCGACCCGCAGGAAGAGGTCATCTTTCCGGTGCCCTACTGGGTGTCCTATCCGGAGATGGTCAAGCTCGTCGGCGCGGTGCCGGTGCCGGTCCATCCCGAGGACGGCAGCTTCATCCCGCGCATCCAGGACATCGAGCAGGTCATCGGCTCCTACACCAAGGCGGTGATCCTCAACAGCCCCAACAACCCGTCGGGCGCGGTCTACCCGGCGGACTTCGTCAAGGACGTGGTCGAGCTGTGCGAGAAGCGCGGTCTGTGGCTGATCATGGACGACATCTACCACCGGTTGATCTTCGACGGCCGCCAGCGGGTCAACGCCTATGACTACGCCAAGGACCGCACCGACAACTCCAAGCTGATCATCATCAACGGGGTCTCCAAGCAGTACGCCATGACCGGTTTCCGCATCGGTTGGGCGGTGGGCAACACCAGGCTCATCGAGGTCATGACCAACATCCAGGGCCACGAGACCTCGGGGCCGTCGGCGGTGCTCCAGCACGCCGCCGCCGCCGCCATCAACGGCGTCCAGTCATCGGTGGACAGCCTGCGCACGACGCTCGAGAACAACCGCAACGTCCTCGTCGAGCAGCTGCAATCGTTCGACGGCGTTCGGCTGGAGGAGCCCGGCGGCACCTTCTACTCCTTCCCCGATTTCAGCCACTATGACAAGGATTCGGTCAGGCTTTCCGAGTTCCTGCTCGAAAAGGTGCAGGTGGTGACCGTGCCGGGGGTCGAGTTCGGCAAGGAAGGCCACCTCAGGCTCAGCTTCTGCGGATCGATCAAGGAAATCATCGAGGGCGTCGAGCGCATCAAGTGGGCGCTCGACCCCAATGCCCCCAACGAACTCTACATCGGTGAGCGCAAGCTGGTGAGGGACTGGACATGAGCAAATACCTGAAGTTCAAGACGCCCGCTACCGACCAGGCCGGGGATCTCAAGAGCCGCTACGGTCTGAAGAACCACGGTCTGGTCCACCTCGATCGCGTGTTTTGGAATCTGCCCGTGCCGGCTCTTTACGAGGAGGCCACATTTCGTAAGGAGGGTTTCGTCGCCCACGGCGGCCCGCTGGTCGTCAACACCGGCAAGTGGTCGGCTCGTGCCGCCCAGGACAAGTACATCGTCCGCGAGTCGTCGACCGAGGACAAGATCTGGTGGGGCGAGTACAACCGTCCCATCACGCCCGAAAAGTTCTCGAACCTCTACTCCCGGGTGCAGGCGTATCTCCAGGACGAGGAGCTCTTCGTCCAGGACTGCTTTATCGGCGCCGACCCCGAATACCGGATGCCCATCCGAGTGATCGCCGAGGATGCCTGGCACTCGATCTTCGCCCGCAACATGTTCATCCTTCCCAAGACGCAGGAGGCTTACCAGGACCACGTCCCGGACTTCACGGTGATCGCGGCCCCGTCGTTCAAGGTCGACCCGAGAATCGACGGCACCCGCTCCGATACCGCCATCATCCTCAACTTCGCCGAACGGCTGGCCCTGATCTGCAACTCGAGCTACGGCGGTGAGATCAAGAAGAGCATGTTTACGGTGATGAACTATCTGCTGCCACTCCGTGAGGTGCTGGCCATGCACTGCTCGGCCAACGTCGGCCCGGACGGCGACGTCGCCCTCTTCTTCGGCCTCTCCGGAACCGGCAAGACCACCCTGTCGGCAGACCCCAAGCGCCGGCTGATAGGTGACGACGAGCACGGCTGGTCGTCAACCGGCGTCTTCAACTTCGAGGGCGGATGCTACGCCAAGGTCATCCGGCTGTCGGCCGAGCACGAGCCCGAGATCTACGCCACCACTCGTCGCTTCGGCACGATCCTCGAAAACGTCGTCCAGGACCCCACCTCGCGCCGGCTCGACCTCGACGACGACCGTTTCACCGAGAACACGCGTGCCGCCTATCCGCTCGACTTCATCCCC
The DNA here is from genome assembly GCA_049188105.1 of Deltaproteobacteria bacterium. Lineage (GTDB taxonomy): Bacteria > Acidobacteriota > Thermoanaerobaculia > Thermoanaerobaculales > Sulfomarinibacteraceae > Sulfomarinibacter. The sequence continues at coordinate 3,580 of JAIVTZ010000370.1, forward strand.
AATGTGGTGCCCGATGCCATGGTCCAGTCGCACCCCAAGAATGTCATCCTCCTGACCTGCGACGCACAGGGGGTGTTGCCCCCGATCGCCCGCCTCGACCCCGAGCGTTCGGTCTACCACTTCATCTCCGGCTATACCTCGAAGATCGCCGGCACCGAGATCGGCCTCGGCATCGAGCCCGAGATCGCGTTTTCGGCCTGCTTCGGGGCGCCGTTCATGGTTCACCACCCCTTCATCTACGCCGACCTGCTGCGAGCCAAGATGCTCCATCACGGCACCACCTGTTGGCTTGTCAACACCGGTTGGGTCGGCGGCGGTTGGAATTCGGGCAAGCGGATCTCGATCCGCCACACCCGCAACCTGCTCAACGCCGCCCTCGAGGGCAAGCTCGACAAGGTGAAGTTCCGGAAGGACAGGCTCTTCGGCTTCGAGGTGCCGCTGTCCTGTCCCGATGTGCCCGAGGAGGTCCTCGACCCCTCGACCTCATGGGGTGTACAGGACGAATACTGGAAGCGTTACGACGCCCTCGTCGCACGCTACATCGAGAACTTCAAGCTCTTTGCCGACGGCTGCCCGCCGGAGGTGCTGGCTGCGGCGCCGAAACGCCTGAAGGACACGAAATAGCTGACTTCTCCGCCTGCCCGGAGAGAGTGATCGGTTATCAGTGATCAGTTATCAGTGGTCAGTAGGGCATCCCAGACTGATCACTCCTAAGTAACTGCCGCGCTTCGTGGTCGCGGTACGGAAGAGCCGCGGAGCGGCGACAGATGATTAGCCTGGGGCGTGAGCCCCAGGGTACGAGGTATGGCCTGAGAATCAGCCCTGAAGGGGCGGCAGACTTCGGCTGCAGCGTCAGCTGCAGCCTTTAGCCACCGATTGTCTGTCGCCGCTTCGCGGCTTGCCTCTATGATTGACCTGGACCTGGGGCTCACGCCCCAGGCTAACTGTCT
>JAIVTZ010000371.1:0-4516 GCA_049188105.1 Deltaproteobacteria bacterium
GTGATGTTCGCGATGCGCTCGCGAATCTGCGTCTCCGAGATCGGGGTCTGCAGATTCAGCTCGAGGCGCGCTCCCCCGGTGAAGTCGATCCCGAGGCTCACCGGGCGTATCTACGAGGCAGGTACCATTTCGACAGGCTTATCCCCGACGAGGTGGACAAGGCCGTCGAGTATTTTCGCCAGGCGATCGAGATTGATCCCAACTATGCGGAGCCCTGGGCGGGACTGGCTGGGTATTACTTTGCACTCGAGCTTTGGGTGCTACCGACCGTCGCTGAGGATTTGAGGAGAGAGGCCTCCCTTCAGGCGGATTTGGCTCTCCAGAAGGCGATGGAGCTGGATGACTCCCTCGCCAATGCCCATGCGCTGAAGGCTATGATTCAGTTCTTCAGAGACTGGGATTGGCGCAAGACCGAGGTTGAGTATCAGAGGGCGATCGAGCTCAGGCCTAACGACTCCGTAGCGCACATTTGGTACGCCTGGTTCCTGTCGGCCATGGGCCGACACGAGGAGGCTGCCCGTGAGGCCGAAGTTGCAGAACAGTTGGACCCGCTTTCGTTTCTGGTTCAAAAAACGAAGGGCGATATCCACTTCTTCGCCCACAAATTCGAGGCATCGGTCCGCGCGTACGAGAGGTCTCTGGAGTTGGCTCCTGGGAATTCCTACGTCTATGGGCAGATGGGCTTTGCTCTGGCCGCGAAGGGGGAACCCGATGCCGCCGCCAAGGCCTGGCAGACAGGACACAGACTCTCAGGGAGGGAGTCACTTGCGGAATCTTTCGAAGGCAAGAGCTTCGAAGAGGTCGTGCGCCTCTGGTTGGAGGCCGTCAAGAAACCTTCATATGAAGGCGTTGCCGGGCCTTCGATTATTGCAGCGTTCCACGTCATGCTCGGGGAGTACGAGGAAGCTATCGAGTGGCTCGAAAAAGCCTACGCCACCAGGGGAGATCCTGGAAGAACCGCAGGGTGGTTTCTTCCGTTCCTGAAGGTCCATCCGGTCTTTGACCCCATCCACTCGGATCCCCGCTTCCAGGATCTGCTGCGGCGGATGAACTTCCCGGAGTAGTTCCTCTCCGCGACCACCCGCGCTTCCAGGCGCTGCTCGAGGAGTACGAGGTCGACTAGCCCGTGGGACACTGGTGGGACACTCAGGCTCAACCAGCGTCAACTCGTGCCAACTGCTCCCAGTAAAACAACTGTCAATCAACGTATTGAATGAAAGAGGGTTACCTGTTGGATTCTGCTGTGCTCGCTTGGCGTTGGTTGTTGTCGATAGGCCGTCAGTCGGACTTTTAATCCGGTGGTCCCGGGTTCGAGTCCCGGGCGGCCCACCACTAAATCAGGTAGGATCAATCACTTACAGGAGAGTTCTCGGACGGGCCGCAGCGGGTATGCGCTGTGGTCGTTGTGTGGTCGTAAAGGGTGACGAAAACCGGGAGGTTCGGGCGCTCGGAGTGTCTCGGGCTCCGGCGCCGGTGAATATCGTCACCCGTCGGAGCATATTCGAGCGGGACCGGGGCGAGGCTGGGCAGCAACGCATCGAGAGGTTGGCCCCCCCTCAACCCGATGACTCATCGCCAAGAAACGCCCACAGAAAGAAACCCGAACCCCCAGGGGTCCTTACGGGCGGCTAAAGGTATGAATGGAAATCCACACAGGCACGGCCCGACGCCAGCCCTGTGATCAACCTATGTGATCGGCTAGCGCCGCCTGTGCGGGGTGTGCCCGTGGCAGTGGGACCCGGGTCCGGGGTTCGAGGGCGCCGTGCCGGGACAACAGACCCTGCTGGCCACCCGTTCCTGCCGACTCAGTGGACGGCTCAACGCGTGCGAGCCCGCACTGCGGCCCGGAAAGGCTTCCGAACACCGTGTTAGCCTGGAGCCGAACGAAAGGAACTTCCTATCCCTAGATCTCGTGAAACCCCTGCACTTTCTTCGGCGTCCGATTGCCATCGTCACGGACCGCGTGTTTCGAGGTACTCAAACGCCTCACGATCCCCGGGGCTCAATGCTATTCTTGCCGAAGGCCAGTGAGCACTTTGCACCAAATTTCAGGCTGCGATCATCCCTCCAGGCGGGCCGATGTCATATTCGTGCATGGGCTCGGCGGCGATCCCTTTGATACCTGGCGCCATGGGGATGACATCTCGACCTCTTGGCCCCATGCTCTGGCCTGCGTCGCGCCAGTTCCGTGAGAGCCACGCAAAATTATATCCAATGCTTGTAGACCGCGGTCTGGCAGCGACGGCGGAGGGGGAGCGCTACCTCCGCATCGCCAGCAGGACCGTGCCTGAGAACAAGCACTTGGTTGCCTCGTTGAGAACCGGGCTCGAAACGTGAGCCAGGGACTTGGAGCAGCGGGATGATCGAGACGGATAGGGCCGGCAAGGCGACGCCCAGCCCAGCCGCTGGTCGTCAGCTGAGTGCGATCGCGTTCCTGTACGACGGGGCCAACCTCCTCACCCTCGCTGGCCTGCTCTGCGGAGTCCTCGCCATCTACCTCATCGCACGCGGGTTCTACGCCGCCGCCATGATTGCCCTCCTCTGGGCGCTGTTCTGCGACTGGTTCGATGGCCCGCTCGCCCGCAGGACGTCCCGTCGGACCGCCGAGCACCGCGCCTTTGGCGCCCAGCTCGATTCGCTCGCCGACATGGTCTCGAGCGGCGTTGCCCCCGCCGTGCTGCTGCTCGGCGTCGGGGACCTTCGCCCTTCGTTCCTCCCCGGCGCCTTCCTACTTGTACTTGCCGGCGCGATACGTCTTGCCCACTTTAGTGTCTTCGGCCTCGACGACCAGCGCACCTATCGGGGACTGCCCATCGACACCAACATCGTCGTTGTCACGGCGGTGTTCGCCCTGCACAGTTCCCTCAGCGGGGAGACTTTCTCCTGGCTGCTCTACGCGGTGGTCGTCGTGCTCGCGGTGATGAACGTGGCGCCGTTCCGTTCGCCCAAGCTCGTCGGAGGCTGGTACTACGCGATCGCCGCCTACGTCTTGGGAATGACGTTCTTCTATGCCCGGCTGCTAGTTCCCTGAGGAGCCCGCGAACGGGACGGGGCCGCATCTCGGCCCGCCCGCAAGGCTGCGGACCGATGGCCCACCGGGACGGACGACGCGGACGCGACGGAGAGAGCATCGCCGAGACGGGACGACTCGCGCACGACGACTCGGCCGACCGCCAGAACGTCATGGGCGTCGGGTGATGGCGGGTCGGCCTTCGTCGTTCATCCCTCTTCTCAGGAAGACGAAGTCGCCGGTGAGCGAAGGCGAAAGAAGTGGTTTTGGAGCCCTGGCCACGCTATTTGTAGCCGGTCCAGTGCTCTCGGCAGAGCCCAGAAGCTCAGCGGTGCCACAGCTCTCAGCGACCACCAGGTGATGCTGCCCAGCAGCGCGGATCTCCGCGGCAGGAAGGTGAGCCAGCGGCGCCTGGTTTCGACGAGCTCTACGGCGATCTCCATGCTCGTGTACCCGTCGTTTCTGCGGACCTCAACTCCGGAGAATCCCGCTTGCCGGAAGAGTTCGCCGTAGGCCGCCACGGTCCGATAGACGGCCTGGTACTCCCCCAGCGTTCGGGAAGAACGGCGCCGTGCGGTGCTCTCCCGGAGCACGATCTGGCCGTCGGGGCCGATCCTGTCGCCGAGCTCGCGCAGCAGGGTCACGACGTCCTCTTCGTTCAGGTACATGCAGAGGCCCCCCAGGAACACGAGATCGAAGCAACGATCGGGCAGAGAGTCCCGGACGTCCCCTTCCACGATCTCCACGTTCGGGAGGGCAATCGTCTGTCGACGGGCCGCCTTTGCCATCGAGGCACTTGCCTCGATCCCGACGACCGAGCAGTACCGTTCCGCAAAGAGCGCGGTCCAGGTGCCCGCGCCGCAGCCGACGTCGAGGACCGCTCCCGAAGTGGGGACCTCTTCGAGCCAGTCGCCCACGGTCGCGAGCTCTGCCTTCAATCGATAATGGACCGCTGCCGGGGGGAGCTCTTGCGCATGAGCCATGTAGCTCGCGGCCAACGACGCCTGCTCTCCGGCCGAATCGAAGTAGCGACGAACGGCGTCGTAGTCGATCTGTCCACTGCCCGAGCTCACGGCGCGACCTCGTGCCCAAGGCGAAGGAGCTGAGCAGTGCAGTTCTCGGACCCAGTGGCCGTGGCAAGAGGACCGCCACACTCCGTGGGGAAACTAGCCATCGGTGAGACTCCATCTTGCCACTGACCTGCCCCCTGTGTTTGTACCACCTCCTATGTTAGTGCCAAGGCGTGCGCTTTGCCGAGAGGTGGTTGGAAAATCGGCGGCACTTTGGTGACTGTTTCAGGTGCTGGCGGACGGTAAGGGATAGTCACTTGCTTTTCCCACGACCCAGTGTACCAGCCTGGAGATCGGCTCGAACCTGGGTCTCGGCCGCCGCGCGAGGTGTCCGCTTGACGGCGAAGACGGATTCGCGGGCCGTGGAGCGGACGGAGAGCCGCTCGGAGCATGGGTGCCACGTTCCGCATTGTTGCATTGTGGCAGCACGGGACAG
>JAIVTZ010000372.1:0-4508 GCA_049188105.1 Deltaproteobacteria bacterium
ACCTATCTCGGGATAAAAAAAATCGATCGCGAATTCTCCGCGGTTGAGATACAATCTCGGACTCAAATCGGAGTGTTCGAAAAAGGAGGAAAGGTGGGTGGCGTCAACACCGGAAGGTGGTGATTGCCGGGCTCTTCATTTTCATGTTCGAAGGCGTCTCGAGCATGTTCTACAGATGATCCTCGCCTCGATCCTCGGCGCCTGGATCTATCGCGAGGATTGATCGAAACCGTTCCTCAGTTTTCGAGTATGATCTTTACAAGACCGGTGAGTCGGAGAAGATGATGACTGAATCGATGCCGCGACGTTCATTCGACGCGGACAATTTGATACTTCGTGTGCAGAAGGAGCTTCCGGGGCGGATCGACGCGATCCCCCCGGTGGTCGAGCAGATCATGAGCCTGGTGCGCGAAATGGGCTGTGCAGGTGACGGAGAGTTCGAGATCGAGGTTTCGCTGTATGAGGCGCTGGCCAACGCCGTCGAGCATGGGTGTGAGCACGACCCGGAAAAGAGCATCGAGGTCGTTGTTGCGTGCGACGTACAACGCGGGATGATCATCATCGTCCGCGACCCGGGCGCCGGGTTCGACCCCGAGTCGGTGCCGAGCCCCGTGGTGGGCGAGAACATTTACAACGACAGCGGCCGCGGCATCTTTCTGATCAACGAGCTGATGGACGAGGTGCGCTTCGAAAACGGCGGCACCGAGATCTGGATGATCAAGAGCCCAAGGGACGACGGGAAGAAGAAATAGGCGGCCCCGCGAGGCCGCCTGATGAAAACATCGCGTAGATTTTCGTTATCACTCGGGCGGGTTGTAGCTCATGTCCTCACGGTAGGCCGCGATGAAGTTCTCCTGGTATGATCGCGCGATGAAGGCGCCTCACAACATCCTGTGGCTCGGTTTACTGCTGATTCTTTTCGCCTGCACCTCCGGTGGAGACTCCTCGAGCTCGTGGTCGAGGAGCTACCTCGCACCTCGCGACAAGGTGATCGACGCAGTTGTCGATGTGCTCGAGGATGAGCACTATCTGGTGGATCTGAACCGTAGTGCCGGGCGGATCGACGCCCAACCCTCGCGGGAGAAGACCGGGCGGCGGGTTCACCTCACGGTCCGAGTCGAGGAAAAGAAGGGCAGGGTGCAGGTGGACGTGCAGACCAGGTCGCAGATGGACGGCGACATGAGGTCGGGACGGCTGGACGAGGCCCCTGTGCTCGAGTTCCTCCACGAGCTCGATTTGAGAATGCAGGGTATTCGAGACTGAGCTGATCTATACTCCATGACTGGTGAGAGGCGGAGGGCGCCTACGCCCGAGCCCGAACTATTCATGAGTTATCTACTACGACCGCAGATCTGCACGCCAGCGCGGCCCTCTTCGTGGCTCGGCGTCCTCGACGTACTGACAAGTACGCTTCCGGCGCCTCGCCGCTCAGATGACCACGCTGGCGTACAGCTTTGCGGTCTCGCGACGAACACTCATGAATAGTTCGGGCTAGATGGAGGTCAAGATGAAGCTCTCGGTTCTGTTCGTGGTGGCTTTGGGTCTTGCGTTGTTGATGTCGTGTGCGCCGACCGAACCAGTGGCGCCTGTGGTCGAGAAGAAACCGCACGAGCTCGAAGCGCACGGCGACGTGCGGATCGATGATTATTACTGGCTGCGCGAGCGGTCCAACCCGGAAGTGCTGGCCTACCTCGAGGCGGAGAATACCTACACGGCGGCGGTGATGGCGCCCACCGAGGAGCTCCAGGCCGAGCTCTTCAAGGAGCTCACGAACCGCATCCAGCCGGATGACTCGACGGTGCCGGCGTTGTTCGACGGTTACTACTACTACAAGCGCTACGAGAAAGACCTCGAGTACCCGATCCACTGCCGGCGCGAGGGCTCGTTGGAGGCGCCGGAGGAGATCATCCTCGACGTCAATCGGGTTGCGGAGGGTCACGATTTCTGCTCGGTGCGCGGGGTGGCGGTGAGCCCGGACACTCGGCTGCTCGCGTGGGCCGTCGACACCGTCGGGCGACGCAAGTACACGATTCGTGTCACCGATCTGGAGACCGGTGAGGCCTTGACGGACGTGATCCCCGAGGTCACCGGCAACCTCGTCTGGGCCAACGACAACCGTACCCTCTTCTACGCCAGACAGGATCCGGAGACCCTGCGCTCGTACCAGATCTATCGGCATCGATTGGGGACCCAGCCGTCCGAGGACGTGCTGGTCTACGAAGAGACCGATCCGATCTTCAGCGTCTCTGTCTGGAAGACCCGGTCGGAACGGTACATTTTCATTGAGTCCGAGCAGACCCTGGCGTCGGAGTTCCGCTTTCTCGACGCGGATGATCCGACCGGGGAGCTTCGGATGATCGCTCCCCGCGAGCGCGACGTGGAGTACAGCGTTTCGCACGTAGGGGATCGGTTCATCATCAGAACCAACCTCGATGCCGAGAACTTCCGCCTCATGGAAGCGCCCGTCGCGAACCCGGGCAGGGAGAACTGGCGGGAGCTGATCCCGGGCCGGGATGACGTCTTCCTGCAAGGCGTGGAGGTATTCAGCGACTTCATGGTCGTCACCGAGCGAAGGGACGGGCTGCGCCATCTGCGGATCATCCCCTGGGATGGCGGCGAGGAGTACGAGATCGAGTTCGACGAACCGGCCTACGTGACCTGGGTGGATGAGAACGAGGAGATGGAGACCACCACCCTGCGCTTCGGATACAGCTCCTTGAACACCCCTGAGTCGATCTACGACCTCGATCTTCTGACCCACGAGCGGAGGCTGATGAAACGGGAACAGGTGCGGGGCGGCTTCGACCCTGTAAACTACGTGGTCGACAGGTTGTGGGCGCCCGCCCGCGACGGCGTCCAGGTGCCGATCTCACTCGTCTACCGCACTGGAGTCGCCCTCGACGGTTCCAACCCCTTGCTTCTCTACGCCTACGGCTCCTACGGCTCGAGCATGGAGTCGTGGTTCCGGCCCGCCGTGGTGAGTCTCCTCGACCGCGGTTTCGTGTATGCCATCGCCCACGTGCGCGGCGGCCAGGAGCTCGGACGGCTGTGGTACGAGAACGGCAAGCTGCTTCACAAGAAGAACACCTTCACCGATTTCATCGACTGCGGGCAGTACCTGGTGGAGGAGGGCTACACCGCGCCGGAGAGGCTCTTCGCCATGGGCGGCAGCGCCGGGGGTCTGTTGATGGGCGCGGTTTCCAACATGGCGCCCGAGCTCTTTGCCGGCATCATCGCCGATGTGCCGTGGGTCGATGTCGTCACCACCATGCTCGACGAGGACATTCCTCTCACGACCTCGGAGTTCGACGAGTGGGGCGATCCCAACCAGCGTGAGTACTACGATTACATGCTGTCCTACTCGCCATACGACAACGTCGAGGCGAAAGCCTACCCGGCAATGCTGGTCCTCACGGCGCTCGAGGACTCGCAGGTGCAGTACTTCGAGCCCGCCAAGTGGGTGGCCAAGCTGCGGGCGATGAAGACCGGCGACAACCCGCTGCTGCTCAAGACCGAGATGGCGGCGGCGGGCCACGGCGGCGTCACCGGCCGCTTCAAGAGGTACCACGAGACCGCCCTCAAGTACGCGTTCATGTTGGAGGTGCTGAATGGGGCGTTGTGATGTGGATACTCTGATTGGACGACAGTTGGTGGCGGCGGGTTTTTGCCTGGCGCTGTTCGCGGTCGGCGGCGCCTGGGCCCAAAGCGACGAGCCGACGCGTGAGTCCCTGCTTGCCGCCTGGGAGACGGCCCAGCGCGAGGATCCCCAAACGATCGTCTTCGAGAAAGAGGAGAACGGGCGTTACCGGTTTGCCACCAACCGTTTTCCGTTCGACGGTACCGTGCGGGTGCTCAACCTGGTCGTTGACGACTCCGGTGTCAAGTATCCGTCGGCGACGGTGATGGGGGTTGTCGAGGCAGAGCTCGAGGATATGAGTGATGATTTTCGGCGCCAGCATGCCTACAGCGTCGGCTTGTGGCAGGCCGCCAACATGCTCTATTTCGACTATGAACACGGCCGGTGGATGACCTCGGCCGAGTGGCAGGGATTCATGGTCGACCAATATGCGAGCCCGAATTTTATGTCATGGATTTCGTCGTCATTCTGGCTGATTCTCCTGTTGATCATGGTCATCGTCATGTGGTGGATCACGCGCCGAGCCGGGCGGCAGTTCAAGAGCGCGACCGCGGCTCAAGACAAGGCCTTGGCCGAACAGGAACGAGCCATCCGACTCACCGAGGAGGCCGTCGAGATCGGCCGCGACTCGAATCGGCTGTTGAGGGGAATCCTCGAAGCATTGACAGGCCCTGATCCTCCATCCGAGGAGTAACCAGCGGGAACCCACAGAGTGCACACCGACGAACGTGAGAGATCCCCCGGTTTTGCCGGGGGATCGGTTATTCCTCGGTACTCAACTGAGAATTAAGACCTGAGAATTGAGAATTCCGAAAATTACTCCTCGATCAGAATCTCCTCCATCTCGGCGAGGATCTTGCGGAAGTTATCC
>JAIVTZ010000373.1:0-4475 GCA_049188105.1 Deltaproteobacteria bacterium
GTAGCCGGCCAGGCACAAGGCACAGGGCACAGGGCACAGGGACATCTGAACCCTGAACCCTGAACCCTGTGCCCTAGTGGGTGCGTGTAGAATACCGCGGGCCCGCGCCCGGGTTTGGAGTTGCCTGATTTGAAAGAACACCGCGCAAAGATCGGCATTGTCTTCCTGATCGTGTTCATCGATCTGGTGGGTTTCGGCATCGTCATCCCGATTTTGCCGCTCTACGCCGAGGAGTACGGACCCTCGCCTGTGATCTTTGGCCTCCTGATGGCCTCGTTCTCGATCATGCAGTTCGTTTTCTCTCCCATCCTCGGCCGCCTCTCCGACCGTTTCGGGCGGCGTCCGGTGCTCCTGATCTCGCTCCTCGGTTCGGCGGTCGGCTACGTGCTCTTCGGCATCGCGGGCTCGCTGGGAATGCTCTTCGCATCGCGCATCATCGACGGTATCTCCGGCGGCAACATCTCGACCGCACAGGCGGTGATCGCCGACATCACCGGTCCGGAGGATCGGGCCAAGGGCATGGGCCTGATCGGCGCCGCCTTCGGCCTCGGCTTCATCCTCGGGCCGGCGATCGGCGGCGTGCTGGTGTCCATCGCCCCGTGGATGCCGGGCGCCGCCGCGGCGACGGCCTCATTGATCGCTTTTCTTCTCGTTCTCACGCGCCTGCCGGAGACCCTCGACCCGGAGGCCCGCCAGGAGGCCCGGCTGCATCCGCTCAACCTGCAGAGCCTGGCCAGGGCGCTGTCGCTCCCGCTGATCGGCTTCTGCCTGGTGCTGATCTTCCTCACGATTTTCGCCTTCGCCAACTTCGAGACCACCTTCGCCCAGTACGCCAAGCTGCGCTTCGCTTTTACGACGTCGACCATCGCCTGGCTCTTCGCCTACGCGGGGTTGCTCGGCGCCGTCGTCCAGGGTGGGTTGGTCGGGCGGCTGTCGAAGCGCTTCGGCGAGGGCCGGCTGATCGTCGCCGGCACCCTGCTGAGCTTTCTCGCCCTCGGTTTCCTGCCCTCGGCGCCGAGCCTCGGCCCATTGCTCGCCATCCTGGCGGTGCTCGCCCTCGGCCAGGGCATCGCCCACCCGTCGCTGTCGGCCCTGACCTCGAAGCTGGTGAGACCGGACGAGGTCGGCGGGGTGATGGGCGTTTATCAGTCGATCTCGAGCCTGGCACGAATCGTCGGGCCGTTCTGGGCGGAAGTGGTCTACGGCAAGCTCGGCGCCGCGTGGCCCTTCCGTACTGGTTCGGTCTTCATGCTCATGGCTTGCGCGGTGGCCGTGGTGATGCTCTCGAGGCTTCGTCGACGGGAGGCGCGTGCGGCTTAACCCGCGCTCCTTAGAAACTTCCCGCGTTTCGTCATGATGGCTTGAAGAGCCGCGAAGCGGCGACATATTCATAGCCTGGGGCGTGAGCCCCAGGAACACGGGACCGAAAAAGAACCTCAAGCCGCGAAGCGGCGACAGACAACCGGAAGAAGGTGGCTGCGGCTGACGCCGCAGCCGCAATCTGTCGCCCCTCCAGGGCTCCCGGAGTTGGACGATCCTGTCCTGGGGCTCACGCCCCAGGCTATGAGTCTGTCGCGCCTCCGGCGCTCAGGCACCGTGACGTTCTTAACGTTCAACCTCCAAACGTTCGAACGGCTCCGTGGGCTCACGCCCCAGGCTATGGATCTGTCGCGCCTCCGGCGCTCGGTCATTTGCTCAACCCTCATGACCCGCACCAGGAACGGCCCCCAGGGGTTTTTCTGACGGGTCCCCCGGGGCGCAGCCCAGGGTGAGGCGCTTCTGAGGATTTCTCGAATTTCTTTCTGGTGGGTCGATCGGACTCAGCGGCCGTGTCCCTTGGACCCACCGCTGCCCTGCGAGGACATCCCCCCCATCCCGCCGGATGGTGGGTTCTGACCGCCCATCGGCTGCCGCGTGGAGCCCATCGACCCGGACGACGGCGTGTTCATGCCCCGCCCCCGATCCCAGTCGCTCCTGCTGACGCCGTGGGGCCGCGGTTCGGCGGCCGCGCGTCCGTGGCGGATTCGGGTCGACTCTCCGGCATGGACACTCACGGCTTCGCCGACCCCCGTAGCGTCCCGCACCTCGACGGTTCCCTCGAAGACCACCACCGAGGTGTCGCCGTCCTTCTCGACCTCGACCCCGTACTCGGTGCCGCGCACCGCGAGCACCGCCGACGGCGTGGTCACGAGGCGCTCGCGGTCGTCACCTTCGGCTGCCGGCTCGAACACGGCGCGCAATCGGCCGCGCTCGAGCTCGAGCAGCACGCCGGGACGGTTGTGGGCAAGACGGAAGGTGGTTTTCGAATTGACGCGGAAGAGCGCACCCCGCGCGGGCACGGCGAGGTCGGCGCTCGACCGCGATCCGGTGCGCAGGGCGTCACCGGAGTGCGCGCGGTCGCCGACGTCGAGTCGGCGTTCTCCGTCCTCGGTCGCGAGCAGGAGCTTGCGCTTGACCGCGATCACGTCGTAGGTCAGGGTCTCCGGCTCTTCGGCGCCGGGAGCGGCGCTCATGGCCGCGAGACCGAGAGCGAGAAGGGTCATCGGCATCTTCATGATGGGTTCTCCTTCGAATCAAGGGCGATCCCGAGACGTTCGGCCTTCCGGTAGAGCGACTTGCGCTCGATGCCGAGAATCTCCGCGGCGCGCGTGCGGTTGCCTCCGCAGCGCTCCAGAACCGCCTCGATGTGGAGCTTCTCGAGCTCTTTCAGACTCAGGTCGTCGCCGATGGCCGGTGCGTCCGGCGCCGGGGCTTCGCGGCCGGCCGCGGGCTGGAGGAGCGAACGCACGATCTGCACGTCGTTCAAGGAGCCGCTGTCGACGAGTGCCCGTTGCACGACGTGCTCGAGCTCGCGTACGTTGCCCGGCCAGGAGTGCGCCCGGAGGGCCTCGAGAACCTCGGCGCCGGCGGGTTCGACCTCGGCCAGCCCTAGCTTTTCCTGGTGTCGGCGGCGAAAGTGCTCGACCAGCGACGGGATGTCCGAACCGCGTTCGGCCAGCGGTGGAAGCTCGATCTCGTAGGCGGCGAGGCGGTAGAAGAAATCCTCGCGGAACCGGCCCGCCTCGACCTCCGCCAGCAGGTCGCGGTTGGTGGCGGCGACCACCCGCACCGGCACCTGCACGGTGTGTTCGGCGCCCACCGCGCGGATCTCGCCCGACTGCAGGAACCGCAGCAGCTTGACCTGGAGGGCGACGGGCAGCTCGCCGATCTCGTCGAGGAAGAGCGTGCCGTCGCGCGCCGCCTCGACCGCGCCGGGGTGGTCGCGGTCGGCGCCGGTGAACGATCCTTTGCGGTGGCCGAAGAGCTCGCTCTCGAGCAGGTTCTCTGGGATGGCGCCGCAGTTGAGCGGGACGAAGGGTCCGTCCGGGTTGGCGCCAAAGGTGTGGAGCGCGTGTGCGATGAGCTCCTTGCCGGTGCCGGTCTCGCCGCGCACCAGCACCGGGATCGGCAGAGGAGCGACCCTGGCGACTGCGTTGTAGACCTCGACGATGGAGGGGTCGTTGCCGATGATCATCGATTCCGGCCCGAGCTCGACCGGCGAGGTGGATGCGGCGGGGCTGCGAAGCGCGGCCCGTACCCGTTTGACCAGGGCATCAATCTCGAACGGCTTGGCGAGGTAATCGAAGACTCCGAGCCGGCGCGCGGAGGTCGCGGTCTCCACGGTGCCGTGAGCGGTGACCAGGATGACGCGGGCGGCCGGGCAGACGCGGTGGCAGCGCTCGAGGAGCTCGAGACCGGTTCCGTCGCCGAGGTAGATGTCGGTCACCATGAGGTCGAACGCGCCGGGCGTGATGAGTTCGAGCGCGGCGGTCGAGGTGGAGGCGGTTTCCACCTCGTATCCTTCTTTCCTCAGGGCGAGGGCCATGAGCTCTCGCATTGCGGTGTCGTCATCGACGACCAGGATCTTGTTCGCCGCCATCTGATCAGTCCTCTCCGGCCGCCGGCAGCTCGACCGTGAATGTGCTGCCCGCGCCCGTCTCACTCTCGATATTTATGCATCCTCCGTGCCAGGTTGCGATCTCATCGACCAGCGCCAGGCCGAGGCCGGAGCCGGACTCGGCGGCGCCGGCGATTCTGTAGAAACGCTCGGTCAGCCGGGGGATCTCGTCCGCTGGAATTCCAGGCCCGTGGTCGCTGACTTCAAAGACGATCCGGCCGTCGTCCGCGCGGACAACGACCTCGATCGCATCGCCGTCGACCGAGTACTTGATCGCGTTGCCGAGAAGGTTGTCGACCACCCGATCGAGCAGTGCCGGCACCCCGCGGACGCGGCAGCCGTCGGCGAGCGAGGGCGCGAAAGACTGCCCCCTGGCATCGGCGGCCGCGGCCAGAATCTCGATCCGGCCGCGGACCAGCTCGCTGAAATCGACGATCTCGGCGTCTCCTTCCCAGTGACCTGCGCCGAGCCGCTCGAGGTCGAGAAAGACCGTGACCATCTCCTGCAGTCGCCCCGCCTCGCCGCGGATCAAGGACGC
>JAIVTZ010000374.1:0-4451 GCA_049188105.1 Deltaproteobacteria bacterium
CGAAATTCGAAATCCGTAATTCCGAATTCCGAATTCGAGCCGTATCCCCTTGTCCTCCCAGGGGAAGGCGTGTATACTCCCCGCCCCGGGAGCCGGTCCCAGCCGCTCCCGATTCCCCTTGGAGGCAACTGAAATGGACCTCATTCGCGAAGTAACGCAGGAATACCTGAAGAGCGACATACCGGAATTTCGTCCCGGCGACAACGTCAAGGTCCACGTGCGCCTCAAAGAGGGCGAGAAGGAACGCATCCAGGTCTTCGAGGGTCTGGTCATCGCGCGCAAGCACGGCGGCGTCTCCGAGACCTTCACGGTCCGCAAGATTTCGTCCGGGATCGGTGTGGAGCGGACCTTCCCTCTTCACACGCCTTCGATCGCCAAGATCGAGGTTTCCCGGCGGGGTAGCGTGCGACGAGCGAAGCTCTACTACATCCGCAACTTGCGCGGCAAGGCGGCGCGCATCAAGGAACGCGACCGCGCCCGCTAACCCGCATTTCTCACCACGTCACGTTGCGAGGCCAGCGAGATGTTGTGAGATGCGGCGTTTACGACCTGAGGGCCGCGCAGTCGTACTTGACTGTACGTCGAGCAGACCGATGGGAGTAAACACCGCAGATTGCGCCATATCGCTGGCCGCAGTAGGGACGTGGTGAGATATGCGGGTTAAGACCGCCGTGGCGACAGGCCGGGTTCCCGCCGGTACTCTTGGAGCAAAAGACCGCGACATTCTCCGCGATGCCGAGTCGATCATCGGCGTCGACGAGGTGGGTCGCGGCGCCCTCGCCGGCCCCGTGGTCGTGTGTGCCGTGTCCTTGACCGCGATTCCGAATGACCCGGGCATTCGCGACTCCAAACAACTGACCGGGAACCGGCGTGACGAGGCGGCGACCCGATTGCGGGCGAGCGGGGCGCGGTGGGCGGTGTGCGAGATCTGGGTCGAGCTCATCGACAAGCTCAATATCCTCGAGGCGACGCGTCTGGCCATGCGGGCGGCGGCGAGCGCCCTGGTTACGCCGGCGGCGGTGGTGGTCACCGACTACGTGGATCCGGGCGATCTCGGATGTCGGGTCCTTTCGCCGAAACAGGCGGATCGCGAGTATTTTAGCGTTGCTGCCGCGTCGATCCTCGCGAAGGTCCATCGCGACCGGATCATGGCCGATCTCGGGGCCGAGCAGCCGGAGTGGGGTTGGGAGCGGAACAAGGGCTACGGAACGACTGCCCACCGGAGGGCGCTCCAGACCTACGGCCCAGGAGCGCTGCACAGGCGAAGCTTCCAGTGGTCGCCTGTGTTACCATCAGCCTTGGGATAAGGACAGATTCAGTTCGGACTGTACAGGGGGGCTGCGTAATTGGCGTACCGCCCTCCGAACGGTAGGAAAAAGGGAGTCTGAGGGTTCATGGCCGTCAAGCGGGACAAGGTTCTAATGGAGGCTGAGAAGCTTGTTCAGAAGGGAAAGCTCGAGCAGGCCATCAAAGAGTACGAGAAGATCCTCAAAAAATTTCCCAACGACACCACCATCATCAACCGGGTCGGGGACCTGTACGGCCGGGTCGGCCAGCTCCAGCGCGCGATCGAGCTCTACGAGAAAATCGCCGAGCATTTCAACAGCGACGGATTCACCACCAAGGCCATCGCCATCCTCAAGAAGGTCCAGCGCCTGGATCCTCAGCGGCTCGACATCTTCGAGCGGCTCGCAGCACTCTATTTCGACCAGGGACTCCTGGTCGAGGCCAAGAGGGAGTACCAGATCCTCGCCGACTGGTACGTCAAGAACGGCGATCTCGAGAAGGCCATCGGGGCCCACGAAAAGCTGGTCGATCTCGATCCGAACAATCACGTGTCCTCGCTGCGTCTTGCCGACCTACTGCTGCGTCGCAAAGAGACGACATCGGCGCTCAAGGTGTACTCGCGCCTCGGCGCAGTACTGCTGGAAGCGGGGAAGCTGGACGATGCGGAGAGCCTCTATCGCCGCGTGATCGAGAAGGATCCGCCCGATGGCACGTTCCTGATTCCGGCGTGCGAGGCGTTCCTCGACGCCGGACGAGCTTCGGTGGCCCTCGAGCTTTTGAACTTTGGGGTCGAACGGTCGCCGGACTCGACCAAGCTGAAGAATCTTCTCGTGCGCACCCTCATGGAGATGGGTGAGGACACCAGGGCCATGGAGGTGGCCAACGAAGTCCTCGAAGCCGAACCCGGCGACCTCGAAATGAGGTCCATTGTGGGCGGTGCCATGGTATCGACCGGCGACACCGCGGAGGCCAGGGAAATGCTGGTGCCCGCGGTCGAGACGATGCTTGAGAAGGGTGATTTCAAAGGGGCGCAGGCGGCGCTCAGAGATCTGTTGAAGGAGCTGCCCGAGGACCAGCATCTGCTGAAGCTGGCGGTCCGCGCCTACAGCCCGTCCGGAGAGGAGGATACCCTCTTCACCCTCAGGGCTGCGCTTGCCGAGAGCTTGTACCAATCGGGCGACGAGGACGCTGCCAAACGCCTGTACATCCAGCTGCTGGAGAAGGAGCCGGAGAACGC
Organism: Deltaproteobacteria bacterium; assembly: GCA_049188105.1. Lineage (GTDB taxonomy): Bacteria > Acidobacteriota > Thermoanaerobaculia > Thermoanaerobaculales > Sulfomarinibacteraceae > Sulfomarinibacter. The sequence continues at coordinate 2,525 of JAIVTZ010000374.1, forward strand.
GCAGTTCCGGCAGCGGCTGGCGGCGCTTGACGGCATAGATGTCAGTGAGGCGTCGGGGGCCGATGCGGTCGGGGAAGGCGCGGACGAGATCGTGATCGACGCCGACGAGAAAATCGAGGTCGAAGAGGTCGATTTCGTGGCGCCGCCGCCACCACCGGCGGCCGAGGCGCCCGCTCCGGTGACCCAGACCGAGGACGCACCGGCCACCGAGACGTTCGACCTCGAGGAAAGACTGGCGGAGGCCACCGTCTTCGCCAAGTACGGACTGGTCGAAAAAGCGATCAGTCACCTCGAGGACCTGGTGCTCTTCTGTCCCGAAGAGATGGAACCGCGGCAGCGTCTCGCCCTGCTCTACGTCGAGCGCGGTGACCGCGACCAGGCCATCGCCGTGGCGCAACCGGTCGTCGAGCACCATCGGAGTCAGGGGTCGATGGATGAGATCTCCGATCTGATGGGGGCCATTCCGGAGCTCAGCGAAGCGGTCGCCGCTCCAGCGGCGGCTGAGGTTCCGGACGAGGCGGTCCAAGAACCGGCACCGATCGCGGAGGCGCCTGCATCCGAGCTACCGCCCGCTGCGGAGTTCGTGGACGAGGAAAGCGATTTGATCGAGGTCCTCGACATCGAGGGCGATCTCACGGCGCCACCGCCCGCCGAGGAACTGGAGCTGGCAGTGGAGGAGTTCGCCGTCGACTTCTCAGCCAACCTGGATGTGGCCGAGGCGCCGGTCGCCGCCGACGAGGCGGTCGATGCTCCGCCCGTACGACCAGGGGGGTTAAGACCGCCGATGCCGGCGCCCGGGGCGATGGTGACACCGGAGAAGGCGCCCGTTCCTCCGCCCGTGGTGGAAGAGGTTGAGGAAGAGGTGGTCGACGAGCTGGTCGAAATCAGCGACAGCTTCACGGGGCCTTCGATGGGCGACCTCGAGCAGATCGACTTCTTCCTCGATCAAGAGCTGTACGACGATGCCGCGCGGGTCCTCGCCAGGCTCGAGGAGGAGCATGGGGAAGATCCGGAGGTTCTCGACCGCAGGCTCAGGCTGAAAGAGATGGGCGTTCTCATCGAGGAGGTCGAGGTCGCCCAGGAAGGATCGGAAGAGCTCTTTGCGGACGAGGAGCAGTACATCGATCTCGCAAAAGAGCTGGAAGCCGAGCTCGCGGCCGAGGAGGCCATGGTCGAGGAAGCGACCGGGCGCGGTAAGGGCGAGGCGGTCCTCGAGGAGGTGTTCCGGGAGTTCCAAAAGGGCGTTGCCGAGCAGCTCTCCGACGAGGACTCCGACACCCACTTCAACCTCGGCATCGCCTATCGTGAGATGGGGTTGTTGCCGGAAGCTATCCGGGAGTTCCAGGTGGCATCCAGGGATACCAAGTTCTTTGTCGAGAGCTGCTCGATCATCGGGGTCTGCTATCAGGAGCAGGGGATGTGGAATGAGGCCGCAGAGTGGTATCAAAAGGCTCTGGTCGCCCCGGATATCGGCGAATACGCCCGCATCGGTCTCCGTTACGATCTCGCCGGCGCCTATGAAGGGGCGGGCGACGTGGAGCAGGCGCTCGGGATATACGAGGAGATCGTGGCCGTCGCCCCCTCCTATCGCGACGTCTCACAACGGCTGCAAAATCTCAGCGAGCAACGCCAGGCGAACTGAGTCGCACGGGCGCAGGGTACAGGGCGCAGGGATCAGGGCCGCCCATCCACCGACCCACCCCTCCTCAAGAAATTTCGGATTTCGGATTTCGGATTTTCCACCCTCGCTTTCACTCGGCAGGCGGGACGCCCGCCCCACAAGGGCTCCGGAAAGATTTTTGTGGGGCAGGCGTCTCGCCTGCCGTTGGGATGGGAATGTGCGGCGTGGCATCCTCACGGGAAGCGCGCTGAGAAACGGGCCGCGTGGAATCCGGCAGCTCCTATCCGGAGCGGGCGTCCGTAACTC